>JAJYAF010000533.1 GCA_021779655.1 Pseudomonadota bacterium | reverse complement strand
CGTTTCTGCTGGAGATGAAGACCTACCGCTATCGCGGGCATTCCATGTCCGACCCGGCGAAATACCGCACCCGCGAGGAAGTGCAGCGCATGCGGGCCGAGCATGACTGCCTGGATTCCGCGCGCAAGGTCCTGGTTGAAATGGGCGTGAGCGAGGCCGAGTTGAAAAAGCGCGACGATACCATCAAGGCACGGGTACAGGAGGCCGCCGATTTCGCCCAGCATGCCCCCGAGCCCGACCCTTCCGACATCTGGACCGACGTGCTGGCGGAGGGCTGAGCCGTGACGACCGACGTGCTGATGCCCGCCCTCTCGCCGACCATGACGGAGGGCAAGCTCGCCAAATGGCTGAAAAAAGTGGGCGACGATGTCAAAGCGGGCGATGTGCTGGCGGAGATCGAGACCGATAAGGCGACGATGGAGGTCGAGGCGGTCGATGAAGGCAAGCTCCTGCAAATCCTGGTGAAGGAAGGCACCGAAGGCGTGCCCGTGAATACGCCGATCGCGACCCTGGGCGCGGAGGGCGAATCGCCTAAGGCCGGCAAGCCGCTGCCGGGGGAAGCGCCGCAGGCTGCGGCGCCCGCGCAGCCGAAAGTAAAGGAGGCGAAAGTTCCGGAGGCGGAAGCGGTAAAACGGTCCCCGCAAAGGGCGACGCCGCAGGAGGCCATGGAGCCGGAATGGGGCGAGACCAAGGCCATGACCGTGCGCGAGGCCCTGCGCGAGGCGATGGTGCTGGAAATGCGCGCCGACAAGGAGGTTTTCCTCATGGGCGAGGAGGTGGCGCAGTATCAGGGAGCCTATAAGATAAGCCAGGGCATGCTGGATGAGTTCGGCCCGCGCCGTGTCATCGACATGCCGATAACCGAGCACGGCTTCACCGGCATGGCGGTGGGCGCGGCCCTGAACGGGCTCAAGCCCATCGTCGAATTCATGACTTTCAATTTCGCCATGCAGGCCATGGATCAGATCGTCAATTCCGCATCCAAGACCCGCTATATGTCCGGCGGCCAGATGAGCTGCCCGATTGTCTTTCGCGGCCCCAATGGCGCCGCTGCCCGCGTGGCCGCGCAGCACAGCCAGTGCTTCGCCTCATGGTATGCGCATTGCCCCGGACTCAAGGTCCTGGCGCCATGGTCGGCGGCGGATGCCAAGGGGCTGTTGCGCGCCGCCATCCGCGACCCCAACCCCGTGATTTTCCTGGAAAACGAGATCCTCTACGGCCACAGCTTCGAATGCCCGGTATCCGAGGATTTTGTTCTGCCTCTGGGCAGGGCCAGGGTGGAGCGTGAGGGGAAGGATGTGACGCTGGTCGCCTTTTCCATAATGGTGGACGTGGCGATGAAGGCAGCCGATGCGCTGTCCGCCGAGGGGATCGCCGCCGAGGTGATCAACCTGCGCAGCCTCCGCCCGCTGGATGTGGCCGCGATCGTCGCCAGCGTGAAGAAGACCAACCGTATCGTTAGCGTGGAGGAAGGCTGGCCGTTCGCCGGCATCGGCGCGGAGATCGCCATGACGGTGACGGAACATTGCTGGGACTGGCTGGACGCGCCGCCGGTGCGTGTCACCGGGCTGGACGTGCCGATGCCTTATGCCGCCAATCTCGAAAAACTTGCGCTGCCGCAACCTGGCTGGGTGGTGGACGCGGTCAAGAAAATCATCTGAGGGAGCGCCGAATGTCCACCAACATCCTGATGCCAGCGCTGTCGCCGACGATGACGGAAGGCAAACTTTCCAAATGGCTGAAGAAAGAGGGCGACGAGGTAAAATCCGGGGACGTGCTGGCCGAGATCGAAACCGACAAGGCGACCATGGAGGTGGAGGCGGTCGATGAAGGCTATCTGGGTAAGATCCTGGTCCCGGACGGGACGGAGGGGGTTGCGGTCAACACCGTCATCGGGGTCTTGACGGCAGGCAAGGACGACAAGGTGCAGACCCCCGCCTCCGGCGAGGCGGCGCAGCCCGCGACAGCGGCGCCCCCGGAGCGACCCGAGCAAACACCGGGGCAAACACCGGGGCAAACACCGGGGCAAACACGCGGGCAGGCGCCCGAGAAGTCCCCCCGGGAGGCACCCAAGCCCCCGCCCGCGCCGGAGGCCCTAAAAACACCCGCCGCGCCGGAGACGGCGGAGGATCGCGTTTTCGCCTCGCCGCTCGCGCGCCGCATGGCCAAACAGGCGGGCATCGCTCTCGACGCATTGCAGGGCAGCGGCCCGAACGGCCGAATTGTGAAAGCCGATATCGAGGCGGCGTTATCGTCCGCTCCAAAGCCGGCCGCCGCAACGCCAGCCGCCGCCCGGGCGGAGGGCGCCCGGGCTGGCGCCGCGGAACAGGCCGCGCCCCCGGCCCAGCCCGTTACCGCGCCGCACCAGAACATTCCCCTTTCCACCATGCGCCGGATCATTGCCCGGCGGCTTCTCGAATCGAAACAAACCATTCCGCATTTCTACGTGGTCGGGCATTTCGAAATCGACGCGCTATTGAAGCTGCGGGCCGATCTCAACGCGCGCTCCCCGCAAGAAGGGCCAAACGCCTATAAGCTCTCGGTCAATGATCTGGTCATCAAGGCCTGCGCCGTCGCGCTCAAGCGCCATCCGGGGGTGAATGCCTCGTGGACCGATGAGGCGATCGTGCAATATGACGAGGTCGATGTGTCGGTGGCG
>JAJYAF010000532.1 GCA_021779655.1 Pseudomonadota bacterium | reverse complement strand
CACTGCCTGCTGGCCTTCCAGGTCGATAATCTTCATCACCTGGCCCTTGCTCAGCGTGGCCGAAAACGGCGCCCGGGCGGGAAGCTGGATGTCAGAGATGATGCTCACCGGGCGAACTCCGGATCGGTGTTCTCGAAGCCCCGCACGGCCTCGTCCGTGAAATGCCGGCACAAATCACTCGCTTCCGGCGCGGCGTGGCCGATCTCGATTTCGATCGGCCCGCTCGCCGCTTGCACGGGACTCAAGGCGTGCGGCGTGTTGGAAAGCGCAACGAGGAGGTTCTGCTCAGCGCGCAGTTCGATCATCGCGCCGGTCGGCGGCCCCGCATAATGAAACCGCCCCTCTGCGTCCGTCGAGATTTTCGAGAACAGGCAGATCGCGGGTCCCACATCCCGACGATCCATGCCGAATTTGGCCGCGGCGAGCCGCAGATTATCGCGCCCGTTACGGGCTGTGCCGGCCTGGGGCGGGCCGTTGGGGCCGATGATGCTGTCATGCCCGGCGCCGCTATCAGCGGTGATGGAGGCCAGCACGCGCCCCATGTCAGAGAACAGGACACGGCCGGTGGTCAGAACGGTCGTCCATTGCAGCTTCATCGTATCGCCGGCGTTATAGCGCTCGGAGGGATCATCGGCGTTCCACAGGAACAAGGCCGCACCCGGCGTACCGTGCGGGTTACGGATGCGCAACAGATCGAACCTTTTCAGTCTCAGCCCCAGATACCAGCCGGGCGGGATCACATCGCGCCGGATCGGGCTGGGCAAGGGCGGGATCGCGCCGGGGATTGGCGCGGGCGCTGCGGCGCGTGCCCGTGCGCGGGCCTGCAAGGCCGCGTACCGGGCCCGGTACTGCTCCGGTGTCAGATGGTCGAGATTTGCCGCCGCGTCGACCTGGCTCATTTCAGCAGCCTCTCGAACCAAAGGGATCCGGCCCAGAGATCGTGCGATACCCCTGGGCATACAGGTAAACGGAATTCGGGCGGCGAATGTTCAAGACGCGGCAGCTCCCGGTTCAAGCTGCCGGGCCGTCCCGGACTTGACATCCCGAGGGATGAGAGGACGTGGCCCCTGGCCGCCAATCTAGCAAAGGCGTCTTCATCGTCAACAGAATTTCGCATCCGCACACGCGGTGCGCCCTGGCCGAACGCAGCGCGTCCGCTTGCCCCTCACCCGCCTTCCCGCACCGGCACCGCACCCAGCCGCGGCGCGCCGGCACGGAACACGTAGGCGAAGACCAGCATGCCCAGCACCCCCAGCGTGCCCATCATGATGAGAACGCCCCAGTTCAAATACCATTGCGGGTTCGCCGGACGCGGCCAGGCGATGTTCACCGCCTCGAAGATCACCCAGGCGGCGGTGAGCAGTGTCACCGGCTTGCTCCAGGTGCCGAGCGAAAACTGGCCCGGAACCCATCTTCCGGTAAACTTCAACCGCAGCATCGCGAGGATCGGCATGCCGTAGGCGAGGTAGAACCCGTCATTGGCGAAAGAAAGCAGCAGCGTGTAGATCTTCGACGTGCTGATGAAAAGCAGCGCCCCGGCGATGATGGTCGTCAGCGCGATCGCGTAGCAGGGCAGGTGCTCCCTGCCGGCAAGCTTCCCCAGAATCGCGCCGCCCGGCAGCGCGCCGTCCCGCGCCGCCGACCAGATCGAGCGGGAAACCGCCGTCTGCACGGCGATCATGCTGGCGGTGAAGCCGATGGCCAGCACGACCAGCAGCGCCATGCCGACGTCTTTGCCAAGATCGAGCTCCAGGGTGGAGGCGATCGGGTCCGCCACCTTGCCCGCCATCACCGCCGGCAAATCAGGAATCGCGAGCGCGATGCCAAGGCAGGCATACATCACCAGCGCGCCGCAGGCCGCCAGCGAGAGGCTGATGGCGATGGGCAGCACCCGCCGCGCCTCCCGCACCTCCTGCGCGATCGCTCCCGCCGCCTCAAACCCGACGAAAGAATAGCCGATGAAGGAAACCACCGTGAGGAACGGCGTGGTGAGCCAGTGCAGGCCCGAACCGGTGCCGGCGGTGCTGAAAATGATTGAAAGCGGGTTGACGTGGTGGAACAGCAGCACGGTGCCTATGCCGAGCGAGGCGATCATTTCGCAGGTGAGCGAAATGTAAAGCAGCATCTTCAGCAACATCCCGCCCAGCATATTGAACGCCGCGCCGACCAGCAACACCAGCAGCGCCACCGTCAGCGTTTGCATGCTGCTGGGGCTGCCGATCCCGACGGCGCCGAGCAGATAGCCGCTCGCCATCAGCGCCAGTACCGAAAGCGTGAGGGTTAGGCCCCACATATAGATCCAGTTGGTAAACCAGGCATAGCGCGGCCCCGCGAGTTCGCGTGACCATGCATAGACGCTGCCCTGTAGCGGATATTTGGAAACCATCTCGCCGCAAAGCAGCGTCACCAGCAGCTGCCCCACCAGCACCACCGGGAGGGCCCAGAAAAAACCGGGACCCGCCGCCAGCAGGCTGATGGAAAATACCGAATAGATGCCAACGATCGGTGAAATATCCGAAAAGGCCAGCGCGAAGGCCGACCCTAGGTCGTAGTGACGAATTATTTGAGCAGGATTGCGATGGCGGCGAGGAGTACGAAGCCTCTATAGTTAGCGAGGAGCTTGTCATATCTGGTGGCAACCCGGCGGAACTGTTTTAAT
>JAJYAF010000531.1 GCA_021779655.1 Pseudomonadota bacterium | reverse complement strand
TCTGGGGAGTGCCGAGATTGCCTTCATGCCGCTACGCGATTCCGAGTTCAACCGCGCGAAATCGGACCTGAAATTTATCGAGGCAGGGGCCTGCCGTACCGCCGCGCTCGCTAGCTCCGTGGTTTATGAGGAGGTGGTTGAACATCAGCGCAGCGGCATAATCTTTCGCGACACGACCGAGTTGCGCCACGGCCTGTTGCGCCTGCTCGCCTATCCGGATGAAGCGCGCCGGATGGCCGATCGCGCGCGGCGATATGTGGCCTCGGAACGGATGCTGGCGCAGCAGGTCGTGGCGCGCGAGCGCTGGTACCGCTCGCTCTGGGAAAGGCGGGAGGTGTTGAACGAGAAGCTGCGGGCCAGGATGCCCGCCCTGTTTTCCTGATGTCACGCGGAAAGGTTCTCTGGCGCTGGTTCAGGCGCTCTGCCAGTGTCGTGAAAAGGAATGCCGCGATCCGGATGGCGCCGTTTGCCGCATCACTGCGCAGCCCCCGGCAGATCGTCTCCGCCTGGCCCGAAGGCGCGCCGCGGCTTGGCCCGCGCGTTGCGGCTCTCATGCATTTCGAAAGTTCGGGAGCCGTCTCGGTGGAGGTGATGGCCTATGCGCGGGAGCTGGCGCTGAACGGATATTGTGTGGTTTTCGTAACTAACTCCGGCTGTCTCGCACAGTCCGCCCTGGAAGCGCTCAAGCAGCATTGCGCCGCGATTTTCGTGCGCCGGAACATCGGCTACGATTTCGGCGCCTGGCGGGATGTGATCGAGACGCTTGGCCTGCCGCGCCCGGGCATGACGGAGCTGCTGCTGCTGAACGACAGCATGCACGGCCCGTTGCGGCCGCTACGAGCCACGCTGGCCCGGCTGGACTACGCGGCGGCCGATATCTGGGGCCTAACCGATAGTTGGCAGCGATGCTATCATCTGCAATCCTATTTCCTTGGCTTCGGTGAAACCGCGCTGCGCGCTCCGGCTTTCGCGGCGTTCTGGCGAAACGTGCTGCCGGTGCGGTGGAAATCCTATGTGATCCACGCCTATGAAATCGGATTCACCCAGGCGATGTTGAAGGCCGGCCTGCGCTGCCGGGCGGTGTGGCCCTATGAGGAACTGATCGACCAGGTGACCACGCCGGCCGTGCTGGACGGGATTATTCGCTCCGAGCGTTTCAGAGCCGCCCGCCACGACCCATTGGTGCGAGCTCGCAACGAACAGATCCATCGCATCCGCTCCGCCGGCGCCCGGCAAGTCGCCGTCAACCCCACGGCCGATCTCTGGCGCCAGCTGCTGCATGCGGGTTTTCCCTTTCTCAAGCGCGAATTGCTGCGCAAGAACCCCTCGAAGGTCGCGGATATCGCCGATTGGGTCGCGACATTGCGGGCGGAAGGGCTGGACCCCGAGCCGGTCCTGAACGCGCTGCGCGGCCGGCTGAAAAACCGCGCGCCTTAACGCGTGCTCCGGCATCTGCGCATCGCGGCACGGCTGGCCGGCATTCTGATATGGACCTTGCCTTGTGCCCTGGTGCAGTCCGTGCTGATCCAGCTTCCCGGCCGCGCGAAGGAGCGGCTCGCGCGCTTCTACTGGCGCGGCATACGGCGAATCCTCGGCATGAAAATCACCGTGCTTGGCGCGGTGAGCCGCGACCGTCCGGTGCTGTTCGTGGTCAACCATTCCTCCTGGCTCGATATCGTGGCTTTGGGCAGCGTGCTGCCGGCCTGCTTCGTTGCGAAAGGTGATATCGCGGACTGGCCGATCTTGAAGCACGTCGCCAGGCTCGGCCGTACCGTCTTCGTCTCGCGCGCCCGCGCGGGGGTGGCGCGGGAGCGGCATGCGATGCTGGAGAAGCTGCGGGCCGGAGACAATCTCATTTTATTTCCGGAAGGAACGACCTCCGATGGCTGCCGGGTTCTACCCTTTCAATCGGCCTTTCTCGCCATGGCCGAGGGCGAATCCGCCCCGGTGGTGCAGCCGGTCACGCTGGTTTACGACCGGATCGAGGGCCTGCCCGTGCACCGGCGGGACCGGCCGACACTTTCCTGGTACGGCGACATGGACATGAGCACGCATTTCCCGGGCGTGGCGAGCCTGGGCTCGCTGCACGCGACCCTGGTGCTCGACCCGCCGATTCCGCCCGCCGCCTATCCCGACCGTAAGGCCCTTTCCTCGGCGCTGCAGGCGCGCATCGCCGCCAATGCCGCCGCCCTGCGCCAGGGCCGGCCGGTCGTGCCGTTATGAGGCGTTGAGTCATGCCGGCGCCGCGCGCGTCCGTTGCGCGATCATGGCTGATCCGCGACCCAGTTTCCGCCGACCTTCCGGTAGCGGCGCTTGACGGCGGCCCAGGCGACGCGATGTGCCCTTGCCTCGTCGGCCCCGCCATATTCCTCCCAGGCATTGTTGAAGGCTGCGCGGTAGATGTCCTGAGCGTGTTCGGGTAGAACATGGCGGACCGATGGCGGAAGGTCCCGGTTCGTGGCGTATGGCATGATTTCGTACCTTTCCCGGGTTTGGCGTAGCGTGATGATCGGCCCCGGATCAGCCCAAATCACCCCCCCCCGGATCAGCCCCCCAGGATCACGCACGGGGATCACCCCCAGTGATCACGCCCCAGATCACCCTTGCCGTTCGCGGTGATACTCGAACGAGGCGTTGATCATTTCCAGCAGATGCCGTCC
>JAJYAF010000530.1 GCA_021779655.1 Pseudomonadota bacterium | reverse complement strand
CAGCCTCTGGCGGCGCCAGCAGGCAGCGCAGCGCCCGCACCTGGCGCTCCAGCGAGAAGCGGCGGACAACTTCATCGCGCCAATGGCCGGGACGCGCGGCACGGATAAGAGCAGCAGCCTCCGCGGTGGTGCCAAAGCGCATTTCGGATGGCCAGAATTCCTCGGCCCCCGGCTGGTCCAGCATGACCACATCGCAGCCGCAGCTCGCTGCCTCCGCGATCGCATAGCCGAAGCTTTCATAGACGCTGGTTGAGAGTAGCACCGCGTTGCGGACATGCCAGGCCGGCATGTCCTGAGCAGGGATGTTACCGTCGACAATTACGGCATTTTGTAGGGAAAGGCGGCTCTTGAGATGTTCGAAACTGTCCAGTGCCACCGGCTCTCCACCTTTTGAGCAAAAATGCAGATGCCAGCGTGGATCTTCCTGCCGCAACAGATGCAGGATTTCCAACGCCATGTTGGGGTTTTTATGCAGGCTGAACCAGCCGCACCAGCCGATGCGGAAGGGATCGGCCGGGCTGGCGGGGGCGAAGCGCCCGATATCAACGCCGTTATGGACAACATGAAGGCGGGTCGTCTGCTCCAGCCTGGGGACCATGGATTTCAGGCGCGCGGCCATGTCGGCGCTGACCACGATGACATCGTCAATCTTTTGCCAGGGAGCCGAGGCGGCATGGGCCGTGCCGTAAGCCTCGATCCGGTGCACGCGCATCACCACGCGACGGCCGCCGAAATCCTGCGCCTTGATCATTGCCGGAAAAGGCGGCCAGCAGAACTCGAACCAGATCACGTCCTGTCCCGGATCATCAGCCCAGGCACAGGCGGCGGCGAGATCTGCCATGTCGCGGACTGGAAAGGCGCGTACTTCCAAATCCGGTCCGGGTAGGCGCGCCAGCAGGTCCGGCGCGAAATGATCCAGCCCAGGCAGCAACATAAAGGCGAGACGCTGCGCGCGATTCATGAGCGGAATCTGGCAGGCGCGAGTGAAGAATGTTTTAAGCGTTTTGCGCGGCGGACAGCAATGTTTTCAAATCTACCGCAGGATCGCCCATCTTTCCCGGGTCAACGATTATTTTGTCGCCGACGAGTTTCTTTGCCACCGCGAATTCACCCACGGCGTTGACGCAATCGGCGGCGATGACCCGGCCTTCCTGCAGGTAGAAGGCAACGAAGCCTTCCGGCGCGCGCGGGGGGCGAAGGACAACCTGGTCGTGATGTTGCGAGAGACCGACTGATTGCAGCTTCAGATTATACTGGTCGGACCAGAACCACGGCACCGTATTATAGGCGGTGGGCTTGCCGTTGATGACACTGGCGGCGACCCGGCCTTGCTCAAGGGCATTCGGCACGGATTCCAACCGTACCCGGCGGCCGAGAAAGGGCAGCGGGTACTCCGTGCAGTCACCAATGGCGAGGATGTCGGGATCGGAGGTTCGGCAGGATGCGTCCACCACGATGCCATTGCCGATTTCTAGCCCGGCTGCGGCTGCCAACTCCGTGTTCGGCAGCAGCCCCACCGCGATCAGAACGAGATCCGCCTGAAGATGGCTGCCGTCGGAACAGCGCACGGCGCCGATATGGCCGGGATTACCGGGTGCCTGGTCAAAGCCTTCCACGCCCGTGGAAAGGCGCAATTGCACGCCGGCCTTACTGTGGGCGGTTTCGTAGAAGGCGGAGAGCTGCGGGCCGGCCACGCGCGCCAGGACGCGCGGCGCGAATTCCACGATTTCCACGGTAAGGCCCTGTTTTACCGCAACAGCCGCCACCTCCAGGCCAATATAGCCCCCACCCACGATCACGAGTTTCGCGCCCGGCAGGAAGGCGTTGCGTAACAAATTCACGTCCTCGATTGACCGCATATAGTACAGCCCTTCGAGATCGGAGCCGGGAATGGTAAGCCGCCGTGGCCTGCCGCCAGTGGCCAGGATGAGCTTGCCGTAGCCGAAGCGCTTGCCATTGGCCAGGACCAGCGCATGGTTTTCCCGGTCTATGGATTCCACGATCGTGGAAAGGTGAAAATCGATCTTGCTGTTCTGGTAGGCTGCGGGAGCGCGGATCAGCAGGTCGTCCGGCGTGACCTCTCCGGCGAGGAAAGCCTTGGAAAGCGGCGGTCGATGGTAGGGCAGAAAGCCCTCCGCGCCGATTACGGTGATCGACCCCGCAAAGCCGCCAAGGCGCAGCTTGGTGGCGGCCTCGCTGCCGCCATGGCTCGCGCCCACGATCACAACATCCGCTTGGCTTTCGGTCATTTCCAGGGCCTTACTCCCATCAATGCCCGTCAATTATGTCAACTGCGCCAAAAGCACAACGCCACGGCGCATTTGCCGGGTGCTCTGAGCTTGACCGCCCGCTTATTCCATCGTCGATTGGGGCTGTAGGAGACCGGAAATGCTTGGTTGGCGGATGGGTTTAATGGTTGGCGCCGCGCTGCTGTTCGCAGATGCTGCGGTAGCGCAGGATTTGATGGGGGTGAACGGCGGGGTGAATTCGAATAGCGGCGCCCTGTATGGGCCGACGATCAACCGGGTAAACGGCATCAATCCCAACGGAACGCCACGGCAGCTAAATCCTGGCGCCTCCATGACCAACGGTGCCGGCAACAGCTACATGCTCCCCGGCGTGACCGGGCCGGTTGGCGGCTATTCCAAGCAGACCAGGCCAGGGACG
>JAJYAF010000529.1 GCA_021779655.1 Pseudomonadota bacterium | reverse complement strand
CACGTAGTCGCCGAAGGCGGGGATGGCGACGAAGATGATGCCGGACAGCAGCCCCGGAACGGTTTGCGGAAACACGGTATGCCAGAACAGCCGGACGCCGGATGCGTAAAGATCGCGCCCGGCTTCGACCAGCGTCCAGTCCAGCCGCTCGGCGCAGGCATAGAGCGGGACGACCATGTAGGGCAGATAGTTATAGGCAAGCCCGGTGGTTACCGCGAAGCCGCCGGGCGCGATGCCAAGGTCCGGCGGCACCAGCCCGAGCGCGTGCGCGACCCGGGTGACCGGCGCGTTCGGCCCGAGCAGCTCAAGCCACGCATAGGTGCGGACCACCTGGTTGGTCCAGGAGGGAAGAACGATGAACAGCATCAGCAGGGGCCGGAGCGATTCCGGCCGGGTCATGATGAAGAACACGATGGGATAGGCGAGCAGCGCGCTGACGACGGTGGCGATTCCCGCCTGTTCCAGCGAGCGCAGGAAAATGAGGATGTTGCCGTTATCCCAGCCGAGCAGCGAATATCCGGCGACCTGCTGGAAAGCCTGCGTGGTGAGCGGCAAGACCGGGGAGCCGTAATCGTTGGCGGTCATGAAACCGATTCCGAGCAGGACGACGCTCGGGATCAGCAGGAAAAGGATGATCCAGAACAGCCCGGGGCCGGCGGTGATCCACAGCCGCAGGGCGCGCGCCCGGCCTTCCCGTTGCGCGGCGCCGGGCGAGGCGGCGGTGGCGCTCATGCTCAAGCCTCGATCAGCATGAGGTTGTGGGGCTTCAGCTCGATCGTCACGGCCTCGCCGGGGCGCCAGCTCCGCTCGGCCGAGATATTGTTGGTATCGAGCGCCAGCACCGTCTGGCCGTTCTGAATCTCGATCCGGTATTGCGTGGAGGCGCCCATATAGATCGCCTCCGCCACCGTGCCGCGAAACAGGTTTGGCCGGTCTTCCGGGGCGTGCGAATCGGTGTAGATCCAGATTTTTTCCGGCCGGATCATCAGCATGCGCTCGTTGCCCACGGCCGCGTCGATGCGCAGCGGGCCGAGCGGCGTTTCCACCAGGCCGCCGCCGAGCGGCCGGATAGGCCAGATGTTGGAAAGCCCCAGAAAATCCGCGACAAAGACATTGCGGGGCTTTTCATAGACATCCAGCACCGGGCCGACCTGCTGCAACCTGCCCGCCGACATCACGCCGATGCGGTCGGACATCACCAGCGCCTCGTGCTGGTCGTGGGTGACGAACACGAAGGTCATTTTCAGGCGCCTTTGCATGCGCATCAGCTCGACCTGAAGCTCGGCGCGCAGTTTCGCGTCGAGCGCCGAAAGCGGCTCGTCCAGCAGCACGACCTCGGGCTCGTTCACCAAGGCGCGGGCCAGGGCCACGCGCTGGCGCTGGCCGCCGGAAAGCTGGGCGGCGTTGCGCCTGGCGAAAGGGGCGATCTGCAACATCTCCATGATCGCGCCCACGCGGCGGTTGCGCTCCGCGCCCTTGATCCCGCGCATCCGCAGCCCGAAGGCGATATTGTCCGCGACGTTGAGGTGCGGAAACAGGGCGTAGGATTGGAAGACCGTGTTCACGGCGCGCTTATGGGGCGGAACGTCCTGCATCTCCCGCCCGCTGATGAGGATGCGGCCCGCGTCCGGCGCCTCGAACCCAGCGATCATGCGCAGAAGCGTGGTCTTGCCGCAGCCGGACGGGCCGAGGAGCGTGAAGAATTCGCCGGCCTGGATGGTGAGATCGACACCGTCCACCGCGCGGACGGCGCCGGAGAAAATCCGGCTGATACCCCAAAGCTGGATGGCGCCGCGATCGCCGGCGGCCCGGGGGGTTAGGGTTTCGCCATCGCCGTTTTCAACAATCGTCTCTAATGGCACGCGATTCCCCGTTCCGGTTGGCAACTTCCCGCCGGCGAGCCGCCCGCCATACCCATCCCGGCCATGCTGCCGCACGAAGCTGCCGCACAATGTCGCCAATCCCTTGCCGCGCGTCAAGAATAATCAACATCGCTTTCACAGGCAATTTCCCAAGCCCGCGACGGCCCGCCGATTCATAATAGTTTCAACGCCTTGGGCGCTTGGCGGACCTGACGGAGCGGGACGGTTCAAGGCGTTGCGGTGGTTTCCAGGCGTGGCGGCTCTCCAGTCGAAGGCCCGGCTGATTTCGGAACCAGCTCGGGGCGAAATTTGGCTTGGCATTTCCGGGCGCCGCCGGCTATAGACGGACAAGCAACGTTGAAAATTCTAAACAGCCGCGCCCGAAAATTCCCCGCAATCGCAAGAGGTCGCCTGCCATGCTCATCGGTCTGCCCAAGGAAATCAAGGACAATGAATACCGGGTCGGGCTCACCCCGGCCTCGGTGCGTGAACTCAAGGTCCATGGCCATCGGGTGCTGGTTGAGACCGGCGCGGGCGCGGGCATTGGCGTGGATGACGACGCCTACAGGCGGGCGGGCGGGGAGATCGCGGCGTCGGCGGCCGAGATATTTTCCTCGGCCGAAATGATCGTGAAGGTAAAGGAGCCGCAGCCCGTGGAATGCCGGATGCTGCGGCCCGGGCAAATCCTGTTCACCTACCTGCATCTGGCGCCGGACCCGGAGCAGGCGAAGCTGATTCAGCGATCCGGCGCGGTCGCCATCGCCTACGAAACGGTGACGGATAATGCCGGCCGCCTGCCCCTGCTGG
>JAJYAF010000528.1 GCA_021779655.1 Pseudomonadota bacterium | reverse complement strand
TGGAAGCGGAGAACGTGATGTTGGGTCGCGCTTCCTGGATGCGGCTGCCGGATATCGTGGGCGTTGCCCTAACCGGCAAGCGCCAGCCCGGCATCACATGCACGGATATTGTGCTCACGCTCACGGAGTTTCTGCGGAAGGAAAAGGTCGTCGGGGCCTTTTTGGAATTCTATGGCGAGGGAGCCTCGTCGCTAAGCGTGGGCGACCGAGCGACGATCTCGAACATGGCGCCCGAATACGGGGCAACAGCGGCAATGTTCTCGATCGATGAGCAGACCATCGCCTATCTGCGGCTCACCGGGCGTGAGGAAAAGCAGGTGAGGCTGGTGGAAAACTACGCGAAACGGGCCGGCCTATGGTCCGATAGCCTGAAGAACGCTGAATATGAGCGGGTTCTGACATTCGATCTTTCAACCGTTGTCCGAACGCTGGCCGGCCCCTCGGTTCCGCACAAACGCCTGCCGATGACGGATTTGCGCATGCGGGGAATCGCAGGCGCGTGGACCGAGCAGCCGGGGTTGATGCCCGATGGCGCGGTCATCATTGCGGCCATCACCAGCTGCACGAACACGTCCAACCCGCGGAATGTGATCGCCGCGGGGCTGCTCGCGCGCAACGCCAACAAAGCGGGGCTTGCGCGCAAGCCGTGGGTAAAAACCTCGCTGGCGCCTGGGTCGAAAACGGTGGCGTTGTATCTGGCCGAGGCGGGTCTGACCGCCGAGCTGGAAAAGCTCGGCTTCGGCGTGGTGGCGTTCGCCTGCACAACCTGCAACGGCATGTCGGGCGCGCTGGAGCCACGTATTCAGCGGGAGATCATCGCGCGCGAACTCTATACGACAGCGGTGCTTTCGGGAAACCGGAATTTCGACGGGCGCATCCACCCATACGCGAAGCAGGCGTTTCTGGCCTCGCCACCCCTGGTGGTGGCCTATGCGATTGCCGGTACGATCCGGTTTGATATCGAGCAGGATGTGCTGGGCCTGGATGCGAGCGGCAAGGAAATCCGGCTCAAGGATATCTGGCCGACCGATGAGGAGATCGACGCCGTGGTGGCTTCGTCGGTAAAACCGGAACAGTTCCGGAATGTTTACGCGCCGATGTTCGGCAAGCCGGCAATGCGCAAAAAGGTCAGCCCGCTCTATGACTGGCGTCCGCAAAGCACCTACATTCGGCGGCCGCCGTACTGGGAGGGTGCGTTGGCCGGCGAACGCACGCTCAAATCCATGCGGCCCCTGGCGTTGCTGGGCGACAATATCACGACCGACCATCTTTCGCCCTCCAACGCGATCCTGCCTGATAGCGCGGCCGGCGAATATCTGAAAAAAATGGGTCTGCCGGAAGAGGATTATAACTCATACGCCACCCATCGCGGGGACCATCTAACCGCCCAGCGCGCCACATTCGCGAACCCGACGCTGCTGAACGAGATGGTGCGAAATGCCGATGGCAGCGCGCGCAAGGGATCATTCGCGCGGGTGGAGCCGGAAGGGCAGGTGATGCGCATGTGGGAGGCGATTGAAACCTACATGAACCGAAGGCAACCGCTGATCATCATCGCGGGCGCCGATTACGGCCAAGGCTCATCCCGTGACTGGGCGGCGAAGGGCGTTCGCTTGGCCGGGGTGGAAGCGATTGTGGCGGAGGGATTTGAGCGGATTCATCGCACGAACCTGATCGGCATGGGCGTTCTGCCCCTGGAATTCAAACCGGGAACGAACCGGTTGACCCTCGCGCTGGATGGCACCGAAACCTACGATGTGATCGGTCGGATGCAGCCGCGCGCGGAACTCACGCTGGTTATCCACCGCAACAACAACCGCACCGAGGAGGTGTCCGTGATCTGCCGGCTGGACACGGCCGAGGAAGTTTCAATCTACGAAGCGGGCGGCGTGCTGCAGCGCTTCGCCCAGGATTTTCTGGAAGCATCGGCGCCGCCCGATGAGATGAGGGCCGGTTGATCCGCAGGCCGTACCCGCCGACCATTTCCGAGAGGTGTTCATAATGCCATTCGCTCCGCAAATCAAAATCCCCGCCACCTATATGCGAGGAGGCACCAGCAAGGGCGTTTTCTTCGCGCTTGGCGATCTCCCGAAGCCGGCGCAGGTCGCCGGAGAAGCGCGTGACAGGCTCCTGCTGCGGGTCATCGGCAGCCCCGACCCTTACGAAAAACAGATCGACGGCATGGGCGGAGCCACCTCCTCCACCAGCAAAACCGTTATCCTTGCCAGGAGCACGCAGCCTGACCATGATGTCGATTACCTGTTCGGTCAGGTTGCAGTCGACAAACCGTTCGTGGATTGGAGCGGAAATTGCGGGAATCTTTCGGCCGCGGTGGGACCGTTCGCGATTCGCAACGGCATGGTCGATGCTGGAAGGCTGCCGGAAAACGGCATTGCGCTCGTCCGAATCTGGCAGGCGAATATCGGGAAAACCATTCTCGCGCATGTACCGATGACAAACGGTGAAGTGCAGGAGACCGGAGATTTCGAGCTGGACGGCGTGACCTTTCCGGCGGCGGAAGTGCAGTTGGAATTCATGGATCCGGCGGCGGAGGGTGACGGCGGTGCTCTGTTCCCGACCGGCAGGATTGTGGACACGCTTGAGGTGCCGGGCATTGGCAATTTTCGGGCAACCTTCATCAATTCCGGAATTCCAACGATATTTCTTGAAGCGGA
>JAJYAF010000040.1 GCA_021779655.1 Pseudomonadota bacterium | reverse complement strand
TGCCGACAAGCCCTGAGCTGTTTGCCAGCCCATGCGGATGCCGCCCATCGGCGGAATTAAGCAGAAGCCGCGGCGTTTCTACCGCGTAGCCACTGACAACAACATTCCTGGCGCGCTGAAACTGCCATTTTCCGTTGCGGTGGAAATGCACCCCGGTAGCGCGGTCCTTGTCATTCACCTCGATACGTCCCGCCATCGCCAGGTCGCGGATTTCCGCGCCAGCTGCCAAAGCGCGGGGGATCCATGTATTCAGCGTACTTTGTTTCGCGTTTGTGGAACAACCGAACCGGCAAAAGCCACGATAGACGCAAGGAGGTGATTTTCCTCGCGGCGCGGACACCGTGGAAAGTGGTGTCTCCGTCCATTTAATCCCCAGCGCTTCGGCACCACGAGCCAAAATCTTACCGGCGGCGTTGACCTCATGCGCACGATAGGGATAGCGCGGACGATGCGGTCCCCATGGGTACGAAACCGGACCGGATATGCTGAGCGCCAATTCCGCTTTCCGGTAATAATGCCACATCTCGCGCCAATTCAGCGGCCAATCGGCGCCATAACCTAGCAACGATCGGCTCCGAAACCATTCCGGCCGAAATCGCAACGACACCATTGCGAAATGGACCATGCTTCCACCAACGGCTTTGCCGCTGTTTTTACCTCCCATCTGCAAAGGATCATCGCCCGTGCAAACCCGCCGATCGTTCCAGTAGATTTTCATCTGCTCCGTTTCATCGGACGCAAAATCCTCCAAAGGCCGAAAATACAGGCCTGCATCAAGAGCAACGACGGAAAATCCTTGTTCCGCCAATTTTCCAGCCAGTGTACCGCCGCCTGCGCCGGTCCCTATGATCAGAAAATCCACCTCCTCATCAAGCCCGTATTCACGCATCTCAACCCAACCGCCAGGCTTGAAAACGTCCGGCGCACGTCCGGCAAAAGCGCGAGGGGACTCATCTGACATCGCGATTGTTCCGCTGTGTCGTCACAAAATCGTCTGTCACTTCGGCTGCCTCCCATGGATCCCGACGGTTGATTTCCATCCGGACATAGCCGCGTGGGCTTGCCGGACCGCCGAATCCGATTTCATTCCAGGCCAATGGGTGCCCATAATAGGCCTCGGCAATGTCCGGCAATACGCGCTTCGCGAAAAACAATTTTGGCGGCACCCGTTGCCAATCTCCCTGCGTCAGCTCGCCCGTCTGCATGGCACGCAACAAAGCGTCGGCCTCCGAATCGATTAACAAAGCAAAACCTCGACCATACGCGAATTGTGCTTCCTGCTCCAAGGCTGCCAGGGCTTTCTTCCAAGCTTCGCCATCCCATGGCATGGGTTCTATCCGGGTACCCCTTTCGCCAAGCACCAGCATTTTGGCATCAATCAGGGCCGCAATCGGTATGGGGGCGCGGTGAGACGGCTGGGGTAATATGCGAGCGCAAAGTTTATTCAGTATCCCCCATTCCGATTGCGTGAAATAGCGCGGTTCTCTGGGCACCGCCAAACGACGATCCACGGCCCGCCTCGTCGCGTCGTTCCAGGATAACCCCGTGCGTTTACGGAGTACATCATAGCCTGGGTACCGCTCTTCCATCCTTTTAAGAACCGCGTGGCAGGACAGAGGCCAAAATTTCCCGCGTGCTGTTCCGGAGAACACTTCCAAGCTCTGGCTCATGCACGAGCGATCCCAAAAAGTTCCGTGCGTCTTTCGCCGTGATATGAGGCGGCAGCGGGGGTACGTTCGGATCCGTGCGGACTTCCAGGATTACCGGACGGTCCGCGTGCAGCGCTTCATCCCACGCCGCGCCAATCATGCCGGGCTCATCAACGTAAATGCCCTTTAATCCCAGCATGTCGGCATATTTCGCGTAAGGGAAATCCGGTATCGATTGGGTTGAAAGCGTCTTGGCTTCGCCAAGCTGTACGCGCTCCTCCCAGGTGACCTGATTGAGGTCCTGATTATTCAAAACCAGAACGATAAAATGCGGCGTGGACCAGGTGCGCCAATATTTCTTAACCGTTATCATTTCATTAATGCCATTCATCTGCATGGCACCGTCTCCCATAAAGGCAATGACCGTACGCTCCGGAAAGGCGAATTTCGCCGCGATGGCATAGGGTACGCCCGCCCCGAGCGAGGCCAAGCTGCCGGAAAGCGAGCCTTTCATGCCACGGCGCATCTTGATATCGCGGCCATACCAGTTGGCGACAGAACCGGAATCGCCTGTCATGATTGCATTTTCCGGCAACCTGGGAGAAAGCTCCCAGAATACCCGCTGCGGGTTGATTGGCGAAGCCGGCTGCATCGCCCGGTCCTCCAAGATTCGCCACCAGCTTGCCACATTCTTTTCTACCTCATGGCGCCAGGTGTTTTTCTCTTTCGGCACCAACAAGGGCAAAAGCGCGCGCAACGTCGCAGCGCTGTCGCCGAGGAGATTCACTTCCATAGGATAGCGCAAGCTCAAATTTGCCGGGTCGATATCAATCTGGACTCCACGGGCTTTCCCTGGTTTCGGCAGAAATTCCGAATACGGAAAAGCCGACCCCACCATCAGGAAGGTGTCGCAGTCCTGCATCATGTCCCAGCTGGGCTTCGTGCCCAGTAGCCCAACCCCGCCTGTTACAAAGGAAAGCTCGTCAGGCACAGCGGCCTTGCCAAGCAAAGCTTTCGCTACTCCGGCTCCCAACCGATCGGCAACCGCGATGATTTCATCCGTGGCATGCATGGCACCGGCGCCAACCAGCATTGCCACCCTCTTGCCCGCGTTCAAGACATCTGCCGCTTTGCGTAATCCGTCACCGGCCGGTGTCAGGGATGGGCTGGCGAATCCGATTCCGGTGTGGGTGGCTCCATGCGCTATCGGCGGATCTTCATAGGGAAGCTCCTGAAGATCGTTGGGAAGGATAACGCAGGTCACGGTGCGTTTGCCGTGGGCGATGCGAACGGCGCGGTCGATGAGATGCCGCACCTGCCCTGGCAGGCTCGCGGTCATCACGAACTCGGAAGCAACGTCCTTGAACAAATTTTGAAGATCTACCTCCTGCTGGTAATGCGCGCCCAATGCCATGCGGGCTTGCTGGCCGACAATGGCCACAACCGGCGTATGATCCATTTTGGCATCGTACAGCCCAGTCAACAAATGGATGGCACCGGGTCCAGAAGTTGCATAACACAGCCCAACGCCGCCCGTGAATTTTGCATGGCCGGAGGCCATAAAAGCCGCCATTTCTTCATGCCGGACCTGAACAAACTGCATGAAATCGCGTGCCTTTTCAATGGCGATATCCAGCCCGCCCACGCCATCGCCGGGATAGCCATAAACACGCTTCAAACCCCATTCGGAAAGCCGTTTCCAAACGAATTCCGATACGTTCATCGCCATTGCAATTCCCTTTTCGTCAGGATGCTTTCAATCATCAGGATGCGCGCGCAAAAGGCGCAGCGCGGCCAAACCCGCAAGTGCAAGTCCGGTAAAGCTTGGCGGGGCCGGAATGGGCGGGCCATCGACCATATTCTGCCGCCAGTTGCGCCAACCGCCCATTGCCCGGGAAACACCATAGATGTGGAATCCCGCGCCTGCGATTCCCATCACGCCCAGAGCGCCGAGCCAAAGTCGTGCGAGCCAGTGCGTTCCAGCCGATCGTCCCAGCGCCGATTTTACCAACAGCGCCGCGCCCACCGGCGGCAAAGTCACAGGCGCGTACATTGCTGGATTCTGGAAGGATCCACGGAAGTGCAGCAAACCTGCTTCCGCTGTCGTCCCAAGGAGGCCACCGGCCACCGCCAGACATAAAGCCCGGCCGGCATTGATACCGGCGAGCTTCGGTGTCTTTCGCGGCGGCGCGTCCCGCACACGCTCTGCGAGCATTCCAAAGAATCCTGAAAGCGCGATGGCCGCCGGCGCGCCTAGCGGGCCGGAATAGAACAGGTTCTGCCACCGGAACCCTCCGGGCTTCTTCAGTACGTTATAGAGATGAAACCCGGTGCCCGCGGCACCACTTAATGCTGTCAGCAAAAAGACAAAATGACGCGGTTCATGACGGCCATGACGTGTGTCGCTATGCCCATGAATGCTGCTTCCCAAAGCCGCGAGCGAGGTGATGATCGGGGTCATCATGGCAGGATTATAAAACCCGCCGCGATAATGCTCGATCGCGCTATCCAGTAGAACGGATCCGGCCAAAATCGCTGAGCCACGGTTGAGATGACGAGCGCTGGTGACAGCGGCAGACGCCCGCTTTGGCGCGGCTCTAACGATTTCCGGCGGAACCTTCATATTCCGGTTTCCATTCCTCATCATCCCAGCCACATATAGATACCGTGAGCCAAAAAAAATCAGGCTGGAGGCTTAATATAATTCCATGCATTCTTCATGGAATTCTGAGCGGAGCCGTTGGATACTCACTGTCCATGTTCTCCTGCCCGGTACCTGATAAGAATGCAGCCGATAAGCGTTGCCTGTCGTCCGATCGTCGGCGCATTACTCGGGCCAGGGCCGCCGTTGCCTGGTTTATGGGTGAACATGAAATGACAATCGTGCCGAGATACCCCGGAAAGAAGCTTCGCAATATTTGCGCCGCTTGGGCCTGTCATGACCTGCCGGGATGGCGAATTTTTGCGGCAAAAGGATCCGCCCGGCGATTAGGCTCTTCCCGTCGGGCTAAAATCTGAGTATCCTGCAGTTAACGGGAGGGGTGAACGGGTTGCGCCACGCATCTCTTTTATGTCGTTCCGGCTTAAAGAATGGTGTTCCAGGCTTGAAATCATATAAAAATGCAAGGGAAAGAGAACCTATGATCCAGACGCAGATGAATTCCGCTTTGGTCGAGCAATATCGGAACAGCGGTTTCTGGCATGGAAAAGTTTTACTGGATTTTCTGGATGCGCTGCCTCTGGAACGGCTGGATTCGGTGGCTGTCACCGATATCAACAGCATGACAGGCAGGACCAATACACTGTCCTATCGGCAGCTCATTCGGGTGTCGAAGCGAATCGCGCTGGGGTTGATCGAGCTTGGCGTGGAACGCGGCGATGTCGTCTCTTATCAGCTGCCGAACTGGTGGGAGTTCGTCGCCCTCCATTTGGCCTGCCTGCATATCGGCGCGGTGACCAATCCGGTCATGCCGATCTTCCGCCAGCGCGAACTCAGCTTCATGCTCGGCCTGCCCCAGACCAAGGTAATGGTGGTGCCGCAACGCTTCCGCGGCTTCGATCATCTGGCGATGATGCGGGATATTCAGCCCGATCTACCCCGGCTCGGCCATGTTTTCGCGGTCGGCGGCGAAGGGGATGCCTCGTTCGAAAACTTCTTCTTGAACTCGCAGCGTGAGGATGCGCCAGGTGCGGAGGCGATCCTGCGCGAGCGGCGGATGAAGCCCGACGAGGTGATGCAATTGCTGTACACTTCCGGCACCACCGGTGAGCCAAAGGGCGTTCTTCATACCTCCAACACCCAATTCGCCAATCTGATAGAGATCACCCGCCGCTTCGGATTGAACAGCGACGATGTCTGCTTCATGCCCTCGCCGATGGCGCATCAGACCGGGTTTCTGGCAGGCATGGAAATGGCAGTGACCCTGGGAACCAAGCTGGTGCTTCAGGACATTTGGGACCCGGAGATCGGGTTGAGCCGCATTCAGGACGAACGTGTGAGCTTCATGATGGGAGCCACACCCTTTATGGCCGATCTTGCCGACCATCCCAATCTTGCCCAGTATGATGTTTCTTCATTACGGGTCTTTCTGTCGGCCGGGGCGCCCATTCCCCGGGCGCTGGTCGCGCGCGCGACCGAGCGGCTGGGAGCGCGCATCGTCTCCGCCTGGGGGATGACGGAGAATCTGCTCGTCACTTCCACGAAGCTGGATGATCCGCCAGAAAAAATCTTCAATACGGACGGCGGGCCAATTCCGGGAATGCGCATCCGGGTCGTCGGCCCGGGAGGACAGGTGCTCGGCCCGAATGAGGAAGGCGTTCTGCAATCCCATGGTCCCAGTCATTTTGTCGGGTATTATTCCCGGCCCGAGTTATACGATATGACGGATGATGGCTGGTTCAACACTGGCGATCTCGCCCGGATCGACGAGGATGGTTACGTCCGCATCACCGGCCGGGCCAAGGACATCATTATTCGCGGCGGCGAAAACGTGCCGGTCGTTGAGATCGAGGAGATTCTCTATCGTCACCCCTTCATCCAGGCGGCCGCCGTGGTTGGCAGGCCAGATCCACGCCTGGGCGAGCGTGGCGTGGCCTATATCACCCTCCATCCCGGGCGCGACCTGCAAATCGACGATATGCGTGTCCATCTGGAGCAATTCAAAATGGCCAAGCAATACTGGCCTGAGGAGCTCATAATTCTGGAGGAGATGCCACGGACCCCCAGCGGAAAGATTCAGAAGTTCGTGCTACGGCGGCTGGCTTCGGAAGCGACCGCCTCTGAGGTTGCCGTTGCAGTGGAAGCTGCGATGGAAGTCGTGGCGGAAGCTGTCACGGAAGCCGATGAATGACGCGTGCGCCGAAATGGGACGGGAGACCAAGTTGCTCTACAAATACGGAACTGGAACAGCGTCCGAAAGCGGTCCTGGCCGCCCGCTTCCGGATTGTTTCTCACCCTCTCGGAGCATGATGAACGCGCGGTAAGCGCTGTTCATCACGTTCTGGCTTCCTCCAGCTTCAGCCGCCGCAGCCGCAGCGCGTTGCTAATGACCGAAACAGAACTGAGAGACATCGCCAGCGCCGCGATCATCGGGTTGAGCATCACGCCACATACCGGAAAGAGCACCCCAGCCGCGATCGGCACACCGATGCCATTGTAGATAAAGGCAAGAAACAGGTTCTGGCGAATGTTGCGCATCACCGCATGGCTCAATATTCGCGCCCGCATAATGCCGCCAAGGTCGCCCTTTACCAGGATTATGCCCGCGTTCTGCATCGCAACGTCGGTTCCCGTCCCCATGGCAATGCCGATATCGGCTTCCGCGAGCGCCGGTGCATCGTTCACGCCATCACCGGCCATGGCGACGATCCGGCCCTCCGAACGCAAACGGCGCACGATCTCGTGTTTGCGCTCGGGCAGCATGTCGGCATACACCTCGGTGATGCCAAGCTGGCGCGCAATCGCTTCCGCCGTGCGCCGGTTGTCACCCGTTAGCATGACGATGCGCATGCCCTCGGCCATAAGCGCTTCAAGAGGCGCGCGCGCTGTCAGCTTGATCGGATCGGCGACCGCTATCGCCCCGGCAGGCATGGAATCTCGGGCGATAAACAATACCGTTGCGCCGGTTGCTCGCAGCGTGTCAGTCTCGGCCGCGAGCGCATCGTACGCTGCACCTTCCGCCTTCATCAAGGCGGCATTGCCAAGTGCAATGCGCCTGCCCCCGATTTGCCCGCACACGCCCTGGCCGGTGAGCGATTCAAAGGCGGTGGGATCGCCGAGCGCGATCTTGCGCTCACCGGCGGCGCGCAGGATTGCCGCCGCCAGCGGATGCTCGCTCGCGCGTTCAAGGCTTGCCGCGAGCCGTAACACCTCATCCTCGGCAAAGCCGGGTGCGGGCACGATGGCGGTGAGGCGCGGCTTGCCCTCGGTCAGCGTGCCGGTCTTGTCGACCACCAGCGTGTCGACCTTCTCCATCCGCTCCAATGCCTCAGCCGAGCGGATCAGGACGCCGGCGGTGGCGCCCTTGCCCACCCCGACCTGGATCGATACCGGCGTGGCGAGCCCAAGCGCGCAAGGGCAGGCGATGAGGAGAACGGAGACGGCGGCGATCAGCCCGTAGGCGAGCGACGGCGCCGGGCCCCAGATCGCCCAGGCCGCGAAAGCGAGTACCGCGACCCCGATTACGGCGGGAACGAACCAGCCGGAAACAAGATCGGCGAGGCGCTGGATCGGCGCGCGCGAGCGTTGGGCCGCGGCCACCATCGCGACGATGCGCGCAAGCACGGTGTCCGCGCCCACCCCATCGGCACGCATCACCAGCGCGCCGGTGCCGTTCACGGTGCCACCGATCAGCGTGTCTCCCGCCTTCTTGGCAATCGGCAGCGATTCTCCCGTGACCATGGATTCATCAACCGCGCTGTGACCTTCCAATACGATGCCATCGGCCGGCACCGCATCGCCCGGCCGCACGCGGAGCCGGTCACCTACCTTAACCCGTTCGAGCGTCACCTCCTCGTCAGTGCCGTCGTCTTTGATGCGCCGCGTGGTTTTCGGCGCGAGATTGAGCAATGCGCGGATCGCACTTCCCGTCCGGTCGCGAGCGTTGAGCTCAAGGACCTGACCGTAGATGACGAACACGGTAATCACGGCCGCGCTCTCAAAATAGGTGGCGACCGACCCGTCAGTGCCACGGAACCCTGCGGGAAAGATGCCGGGCGCGATCGTCGCAACGGCGCTGTAGAAATAGGCCGCGCCGGTGCCCAGCGCGATCAGCGAGAACATGTTAAGGCTGCGATTCATCAACGAGCGCCAACCGCGCGCGAAGACGAAGGACCCGGCCCATAGGACGGCCGGCGTGGCGAAGATAAGTTGGAGCCAGCTTGAGGGCGCGGGTGGCACGGCCCGCGCAAGCACCGCGCCGATAACCGGCACGACCACGCCCATCGCCAGCACCACCACCGGTACCGCGAAAACAAGGGCTATCCAGAAGCGCCTGCGCATGTCGCGCAGCTCCGCGTTCTCCTCAGCATCACCCGTGGGTGCTGCCGGCTCAAGCGCCATGCCGCAGATCGGGCATTCGCCCGGATGACCCTGCTGAATCTCGGGATGCATCGGGCAGATATAGATCGTGTCTGACACCGAGGGTGGCGCCGCGGGCGTATCTGCCAGAAAGCAATCCGGATCGATGAGGAATTTCTCCCGGCAGCCATTGCAACAGAAATAGAATACCTGCCCTTCGTGCTCCGCCTTGTACTTCGCCTGAGCGGGATCGACGGTCATGCCGCAAACCGGATCTTTCAGACTGCCGGATCCCGGCATAGTGCGATGGGAGTGTGCGTGATGCGGGCGATCGTCCACAAGAATGCTCCATGAAACCGGACTCTTCGAATCGCCAGCTTTTTGTCGCTGACTTCTAAGTCGCCAGCGTTTTCCACAAGCTGCTTGCCGAAATCCGGTCACACGCTATATACCCACCAGGGGCATGGTATCAAGGGCATAGTTTGATGCATCAAGCAACGCGGCAGAAAATAACCCAGCGGCTTAAGCGGATCCAAGGCCAGGTTGGCGGCCTACTGCGCATGGTTGATGACAATCGCTACTGCATCGACATGCTGACGCAGATCGGCGCCGTGCGTGCAGCCCTGCATAAAGTAGAGGAAGAAATTTTGCGCGACCACCTGGATCATTGTGTCGCGGACGCGTTTAGCTCAGGCAACGTTACGGAACAGCGCCATAAGGTGGAGGAGCTGGTTCAAACTTTGGGCCGGATGACACGGTAATACGTATACGCGGAAGCATGTGAAGGCCTGTATATCCCGTTGCTTGCGTTCTTTCCGAAGCCCCATGGACCACAACTTGAGCCGTTCCGGAATCCCGGCACCGCGTATGTGCCCAATCCCGGCTCCACCCAGATCAGCATATGCAGGCACATCGGCGCAATGCGTCATGTTAGCACAACAGCGCCCGCCTTAACTCCCCAGGGTTTACTCCCCGGGGTTTACTCCCCAGGGTCAGTTCAGGCGTTGCAGCTCCACCGCAGCCACCCGGCCTTCCCGCTGTTGCAGTGCAAAACGTATGCGCTGTCCTTCGGTGAGCTTCCGTAAGCCGGCACGCTGCACCGCACTGATATGCACAAAAATGTCGTTACCGCCATCTTCGGGCGCGATGAAGCCATAGCCTTTTCCAGGATTGAACCATTTGACAGTACCGACATGAAGCTTGGAGCCAGCTGGCTCCACATCCATTTTCTCCACCTGCACCTGCGCTGTTTCCATTTGCGCCACCTTACTTTTTAAGCCCTTGTTTCTGGGCGTGAACGATTTCCTCGCCGGTTTTTGACCGGCAACGGAAGCATAGGCGCGAAATTGCCGTTCAGCAATGGAAAAATGGGCGGAATTTTCACTTGCCATAAATTTTGCGTTGCACAAAAATTCCGTTTTTAGATGAGAACGATCGGAAGCCCAGCAATAGCGAAGACATCTGTCCGGAATAACTTGCCGTTTTCGATCATGTTCTTAACAGACGGGCACGGCCAAGCTATCATCGGCAGGAGCCGTGAGCGGCGCGCCGTTGCCGCTGAGCACGGCGTTGCACGCAGCTTCAATAATGCCGGTGATAAATGGTTTTGGTATCCGATTCATGCCCCTATGCCTCCCGGCGTCACATCGAATGCGCAGACCCAGGAGGCTTAAAAAGCGACCCGCCGCTCAGGGCCATATTTGGAAGGATCCGGATTTGGAAAGATGTTGAAATGGTGGAAGGGGTTGGATTCGAACCAACGTAGGCGCACGCCAGCGGATTTACAGTCCGCCCCCTTTAGCCACTCGGGCACCCTTCCGGTGCGCGTCATTGCCGCTATCAGCCCTCGGTTGTCAACGACCACCCTCTTCGCCTCGGTTGTCAACGACAACCCTCTTCGATAGTGAAGCGCCATGACCGAGCGCCCGCCGCATTTCAAAACCCGCAAGTCGCTTCGCCGGCCCACCGCTGGTCACACCTTGGGCCAGCGGCGGGACGACGGCCGAGACGCCGGAGAAAGCCGGCATTCCGCTTCCCGGCTCACCTTGGGTTCCGCCTCCGCCGCCAGGCCGGAGCCAGCGCCGCCGAAGCGGCCGGACGGGCCTGGCGCCCCCAAATTCCGCCAAAGCCAGCCACGAGCGCGCGGACCGCGGCCGCCGGCCATGCCGGCCGGCGCGGTATGGCTCTATGGCATTCACGCAGTCGCGGCCGCCCTTGCCAATCCGGCGCGGCGGCTGCGCCGGCTGGTGATCACCCCGGAAGCCGATGCAGCCCTGACCGCCGAGCTCCCCAAACCCTGGCCAGTTCAGCCGGAGATCGTGGCGCGCGAACGGATAGACCAGTTACTCCGAGCCGGCCATGGCGGCGGCATCGTGCACCAGGGCGTGGCCCTGCTGACCGATCAGCTTACCGCCCCGCCACTCCCGGAAGCATTGAAGCGGCCCGGGCCGATCCTGGTGCTGGATCAGATCACCGATCCGCGCAATATCGGCGGGCTGCTGCGCACCGCGCACGCCTTTGGCGTGGCGATGGTGATCGCGCAGGACCGCAACGCGCCTGAGGAGACCGGGGCCCTGGCAAAAGCTGCCTCCGGGGCGCTCGAACAGATTCCGTTTTTGCGGATCGTCAATATTGCTCGGGCGCTGATCGTGTTG
>JAJYAF010000039.1 GCA_021779655.1 Pseudomonadota bacterium | reverse complement strand
AGGCCAGGCGAAGATCGAAATCTTCAACTCGCTGCTCTCGGAAGTCGGCGTGCTTGGCTTCGAGTACGGCTACGCCATTTCAGATCCCGGGGTTCTCGTGCTCTGGGAGGCGCAGTTCGGCGATTTCGCCAATGGCGCCCAGGTGATCATCGACCAGTTCATCGCCAGCGGCGAGAGCAAGTGGCTGCGCATGTGCGGCCTGGTGATGCTGCTGCCGCACGGCCAGGAAGGGCAGGGACCGGAGCACTCGTCCGCTCGGCTCGAACGTTATTTGCAGCTTTGTGCCGAGCGCAACATGACCGTGTGCAACCTGACCACGCCCGCGAACTACTTCCACGCCCTGCGGCGCCAGCTGAAGCGCAATTTTCGCAAGCCGCTGATCCTGATGACGCCGAAATCCCTGCTGCGCCATAAGCTTGCGGTTTCCAGGCTCGATGAATTCAACCGCACCACCGGCTTCCAGTTCGTCATTCCGGAAATCGATGCGCTGGTCGAGCCGGAGGCGGTGAAGCGTGTGCTGATCTGTTCCGGCAAGGTCTACTACGACCTGCTGAGCGAGCGGCGGGAGCGCGGCATCAAGGATGTCGCCATCGTCCGGCTGGAGCAGTTCTACCCCTTTCCCGCCAAGAATCTGAAAGCCGTGCTCGAGCCTTACAGCAATGCGGAAATCGTCTGGTGTCAGGAAGAGCCGGAAAACGCCGGCGGCTGGAACTTCCTGGACCGGCGGATCGAAACCGTGCTTGCCTGCCTGAACGCGACCGCGAAACGGCCCCGTTATGTCGGCCGGCCGGCAATGGCGAGCCCGGCGCCAGGGATCGCCAAAAACCATGCCGCCGAGCAGGCGGCGCTGGTCAATGAAGCGCTGAGTGTTTAATTTCGATTCATCATTGGAGAGCAGTTGATGGCCGCCGAGATCAAGGTACCGCCCCTGGGAGAGAGCGTGACCAGCGCGACGGTTGCGCGCTGGATCAAGAAAACCGGGGAGTCCGTCGCGGCAGACGAACCGGTGGTGGAACTGGAAACGGACAAGGTGACCTTGGAGGTCAACGCCCCGGAAGCCGGGACGATCGGTGAAATCCTTGCCCCGGAGGGCACGGAGGTTGAAGTGGGTGCCGTGCTGGGCCGCATGGGAGAGGGCACCGCGAAACCGGCACCGAAGAAGGAAGAGGCGGCGGCCAAGCCCGCATCGCAATCCGCGCCCGAGGCAGTGGCGCCGAAGAAAGCGGAAGCCGCCCCGGAAGCCGCCCCCGTAGCCGCCCCCGTAGCCGCCCCGGTAGCCGCCAAGTCGGCACCGAAGCCCGCCCCCCTGCCCGCCGCCGCGAAAATGATGGAGGAGCGGAAAATCAGTCCCGAGGCGATTGGCGAAGGCACCGCCAAGGACGGCCGTATTTCCAAAGGCGACGTGCTGGCCTTCGTCAATCGTCCGCAGCCGGCCGCCGCGCAACCCGCCGCCCGGGCACCGCGCGCCGCGGATGCGCGGGAGGAGCGGGTGAAAATGACCCGGCTGCGCAAGACCATCGCCGCGCGGCTCAAGGAGGCCCAGAATACCGCCGCCATGCTCACCACCTTCAACGAGGTGGATATGAGCGCCATCATGGCGCTGCGCGCGCAGTACCGCGAAGCGTTCGAGAAGAAGCACGATGGCATCCGGCTTGGCTTCAATGGATTTTTCGTCAAGGCGGTGGTTGCCGCGCTTGCCGAATTTCCGGCGGTGAACGCGGAAATCGACGGTGATGACATCGTCTATAAGCATTTCGTTCACATGGGCATCGCCGTGGGCGGCGCGAATGGGCTGGTCGTACCCGTGATCCGCGATGCCGACCACAAGAGCATCGCCGAAATCGAGCGGGAGATTGCCGATTTCGGCAAGCGCGCCCGGGAGGGCACGCTGAAGCTGGAGGAGCTTTCCGGCGGCACGTTCTCCATCACCAATGGCGGCGTTTATGGCTCGCTGATGAGCACGCCGATTCTCAACCCGCCGCAATCGGCAATCCTCGGGATGCACAAGATCGAGGACCGCCCGGTCGTCGTTAGCGGCAAGATCGAGATCCGGCCGATGATGTATCTTGCCGTCTCGTACGATCACCGCATCATCGACGGCCGGGAAGCCGTCTCCTTCCTGGTGCGCGTGAAGGAAAGCATCGAGGACCCGCGCCGGCTGCTGCTGGAAATTTGAATACCGCCCCTCCGGGCCTTTCCAGCCGCTCGGGCTTCCCCTGGGCGCTTCTGGCCGGGGCCGGACTGCTGTTGTTCAGCCGCAACCCACAAACCTTTCTGCATCCGCAATTATGGGCGGAAGACGGCAGGGTGTGGTTGGAGGAAGCCTATAATTACGGAGCGGCCAGTCTGTTTTGGCCAAGGGCGGGATATTTACAGACCTTCTCGCGCCTTGTCGCGCTGGCGGGTCTGGTTTTTCCCTTCACCGCCCTTCCCCGTTTTTTCGTGGTTGTGAGTTTTCTGGTCCAGCTGCTTCCGGCCGGGCTCTTGCTATCGGCGCGTGCACGGGCGCTGATGCCCTGGGCTCCGGCCAGGATGATATTGGTTTTTTATTACATCGTAGAACCGAATTCCTCCGAGCTTTTTGTCAATCTGACGAATGCGATGTGGCATCTCGCCTTGGCGGGGCTGCTGATTGTCGTTCTGGAAAAGCCGCAATCCATGCTGATGCGCATGACGGATATGGCAGTGCTTGCGCTATCCGGGCTCAGTGGCCCGCTGGGATTGTATATCGCTCCCATCGCCTGGTGGGAAACGCTGAGGCAAAAGGGTTCCGGATACAAAATCGCATTGACCTACGCGGTGGTTACGAGCTGTTGCGCAATGGTTCAGATCGCTTGCCTGATGACCCATAAGGACCAGCGCATAGGGCATCTTGGCGCGAGCTTTGGCCGCTTCGTTCACATCATTGCCGATCAGATCGTCCTTGGCAGCCTGCTCGGGGCAAGAATCACCATGCTGATATGCCAGATGCCATTCTGGCGGACGGTCTTACCGGCCAGCATGGTTTGTCTGGCCGCGGGATGTCTGCTGATGGCGGCTCTGCGATATGGTACACATCCGTATCGAATGTTGGTGCTGTTTTCCGCCTTGCTGCTGGTTTCAGCGCTTGCCAGGCCGCTGGTTACTCTGGAGAACCAATGGGAGGCCATGCAATATCCCGGTGCCGGCGATCGTTATTATGTTATTCCGATGCTGGCCTTGTTTGCCGGCGCCACCATGCTCGCGGGCAATGCTGCGGCCAGGGACGGAAAACGAGGATGGAGGTTTTTTTTACTCCTTACCCCGTTCATAATCGGGATAGGAGCGGACTGGCGCCTTCCCGACAAGCCGTCCACCGGGTATCAGGCCGTGGCGGCACGGTTCGATGCCGCCCCCCCTGGATTTATTGCTGATTTTCCTGAAGCGCCATCACCTTGGCACTTCATTTTGACCAAGAAGTAAAAAGAAAATTCCACCATGGCCTGAGCTTGCGCCTGGCCGGCCATTCCGGCTTTTTTTCCTCGGTATCGGGGTAGCTGGTATGAATCAGTTTCTCCACCTCCACCGATTCCCATTGGCCCAAAGGCTCGGCCACCTTGCGGAGCAGCACGCTGGAGCCCAGGAACCCGACAGCGCGCTCAAGATATTGGCCACGTTCCGGGCTCCAGAGATGCGGCGTGATGTATTGCGGATCGTCGAGTGTACGGCCCAGAATTTCAAACCCCGTGTTACGGTTGAACAATCCTTCCCATGCGGTGTCGGAAAATCGCCAGAAATCCCAGGGCTGGTCATGCATGCCGATGGTCTGGTGGGTGAAAAGAAAAGCCAGCCCGCCCGGTTTGAGCACTGCATTCATTTCCATCGCGACCACCCAGGGCATCAATAAATGTTCGAATACCGAAACGGAAAAAATCGCATCGAAACTGTTGGGCGGGAACAGGGCGGACATTGCATGCGCATCGCCCACGATGTCCACGCCCTGGCCAGGAAGAATGTCGAGGACGGTGCATTCCGCCTTGGGAAACATCGTGCGCCGTTCCACCCCGCTTCGGGCCCGGCCCCCGAGATCGAGCAGCCTGGCACCCTCGTTGTCGTTTATTTCCCTGATGAAACGGTCAAGCAAGGTGCGTCCGGACGAGCTTTTTTTTCGCTCAAGGCAAAGGTCGAACATGTTGACCTTGATGGTCTTTCCATTCCGAGTGCCAAATTCCAGGATGAGATCGTTGGGGTGTTGGCGTTCCTCCAGAAGGGTCTGAATCATGAAGCCTCGGTTTGGACCCAAGTCTTTTTCAACGCCTCCATGGTTTAAGCCGACCCTGCCCTTTACTCCCTTGAGCGAGGGGCCGTACAAAGAGACCTCGGCCAGCTCGTCCGTCGGTGAATGGAACCAGCCTTCGATGCGAAGATAGTCGAAGAACACGGTCGCGGTATCGACCATGTAGCTGCAATCGCCTTTATGCACAGGGGCTCCAACGGGTTAGCGTTGCCGCAGGTGTGGATGGATTTGGCCGCCGCCGCAAGGGTGATTCCGCCCATGGAAAGCCGCACGCGGAAAAAGCCGTCTGCCCTCAGCCAGAGCGGCGCCAGAGTCCGATCAGAAGTTGGTTTTACCGATGATGGAATGACTGAAAGAGGATGCCGAAACACCGAAAAGCTTGATCGTCGTGCCGTTATTGAGATCGATCTGCGTGCCGCCATGCACGCCGCTCAGGCTCTCGAAGCTGATGATGTTGACCCCCGTCACGCCGTTGCCGAGGTTGATATAGCCCTCTCCGGGCTTGAAGTTGAGGATTGCGTCGGTTCCTCCACCCTGCGCGCTGGATTGATCGAAAATGAAAGCGTTGGTTGCCGTGGATGCGGTGGAACCGGAGATGGTTTCGGAGCCATAGGTGCCGACGAAGAAATCTTGTGTTCCAGTCCCGGCTGAAACCATGGATTCGGTACCGGTGCCGGCAAAGAAGACGTTATTGTTGGTGTGGGACGAGGCTACCAGAGTATCGTTGCTGCCTGAATAGGCATTCAGAAGATTGTAGGCTGAACCGGAAACCGAACTGTTTGCGTATAGATAGTTGTTGACCCCGGCGGCGAACAAGGTGACCATTCCGCTTCCGCCCACCAGGGAATTGTTGCCGCTGATGCCGCCGTCATAGACCCCGCCGCCCGTACCAGCGGATACGGTGACGCTCCCCTGGCTGGAAATCGCGCCGGTGGCGCCGTTGAGCCCGGCAATGATGCTGGAGGGGCCGGTACTGGTGTTCACGAAATTCATCTGCCCGCCAGCGGTTCCGATGAAATAGCCGATGAACGTACCGCTGCCCGTTGCCGCGATGGTATCGGCGGAGCCGGCGTTTTGAATGGTGTCGTTCCCGGTGACAGAGATCTGTGCCCTTCCGCTGCTGGAGGAGGTGATCAGGGTATCGCCGCCGCTAGACACAACCGTCGCGTTCTGGGCAGTATCGTGCAGCTGGTTTCCCGATCCGGCAAAAGTGATCGCGACATTGCCGCCATTGGCGATAACCTTGTTGTTGCCCGCCGTGCCCCCCACGAAATAATCGTTGGCACCGGTTAAGGTGGCCACGTCGCCGCCGGCGGCAAAGACCGAGCCGCTGCCCCCCGCATCGTTGAAGGTCACGGTACTATTGGCGCCGAACAGAGCGGTAAAGGTTCCACCGCTTCCCACCACCGTCTCGCTCCCGGGGGCTTGCACCACCAGTGTATCGAAGCCGGCGGGAACATTGACGCTGACGCTGGCGCTGCCCGCGGTGGTGGCGTTCGTGCTGTCCTGGTTGGAGAGCACCAGAACGCCGCTCCCTGTCCCGCCGGGGACGCTTTGCGGGCCCGACTGGCCAGCCACGTCCAGATTGGCGAAATTGGCGGCACTCGTTGAAACGGCCCCGGAAGCGGTGGTCAGGAGCGTTTGCAGCACGCTGGTAAGCGGCGAGGTGAAGCCGGAAGGAACCGTAACCAGCCCCGTGAGCCCCTGGATGGAAGAATGGCCGCCGATTACCGTTACCGATCCAGACACGAAATCACTCCCCGCCACAGCGCAGCGTTACGAAACCGTTGCTTCATGCTATCCGGCCCCTCTCACATTTACAAGAGACAAAGGTTCAAATTTCTTTAAATTCGGCACGAAGCATGGAACTTGAACCAAAAAAGACGAAAAACAACCATCAAATTAGACTTGATGCGCGTTTTTTATCCTAAAATGAGAATTATCTTAAAATTTTCGATCGACCCAAACATTTTGAAGCTTCGATCATTCCCCGGAAAGCTCGCGGCGCCGGCGTTCCAATTCCTCGTTATATCGGCGGAGCGCGTATTGTTCCGTCAATACGCCCACCACGCGGCGGGTATCCCGGCCGTCCAGTACCGGCAGGGCATCGGCTTCCCCGCTCTCGAAAGCCGCGATCGCCTCCTTCACGGTCATATTAGGCAAGAGATAGTGCTCACCGTGGTGAAGGATGTTCGCAACCCGGGCGTCCGGGTCGGTCACGGTAAACGCTTCCGCCACGTAGGCGATGCCGGCATATCTTCCGTCCGCGTTGTTCGCGATGACGAACTGGGTCGATCCCAACGGGAATTCCTGACGGAACGCCTCCAGTGTCATATCCTCGCGCGCCGTCTCCTGCGCGCGGCTCATCATGCGGCCGACCGTGAGATTGTTGATCCAGCCGATATCCACCGCGCTGCGAATCGATTCCCCGCGCAGATGAAAGCGCCAGGTCGCAAACGAGTATCCGAACAATCGCCGCACGGTCAGCGCCGCGGCGATGGAAGCGGCCAGCACCGCCATGGTGACCGCGAAATTTTCCGTGCTCTCCAGGGTCAGGAACGTCATGGTCATCGGCCCGCCGACGATTGCCACGGCAAGCGCGCTCATCCCCACCACGGCGTATAGCCCCGGCGGCATCGGCGTCACAAAGGGCAGAATCGAAAGGATGCCGGCGAATACCTTGCCGAACAGGGCACCCAAAAACAGCGAGGCGAAAAACAGGCCGCCGCGAAAGCCGGTGCCGATGGAAAAGGCCGAAGCCACCGCCTTCAGGATCAGCATGGTGAGCACGACCAGGAACGGGTAGGTCAGGTTGATATCGGTATGCAGCGCGGAGTGGCCGGAGGACATGGCCGCCGGGTCGATACATCCCAGCGCACCCACAATGACGCCGCCAAAGACCGGCCGCAGCCAGAAAGGGATCATCGAATACCGGAATCCAGCCTCGATGAGCGTAACACCACGCATGATCGCGATACCGGCAAGCCCGCTCAAAAATCCCAGGATCAGAACGAGCGGATATTCATCGTTCGGCACGGTTACCGGCAGGCTCACGTTCAGCGGCGGGGTGCCGCCGCTCAAAAGCTGCACGGTAAGCGTTCCCATCAGGGAGGCGACCACCACGAAGGGCAGCGTTGCGATGGTATAGACGCCAATAATCAGCTCGATGCCGTAAAACGCGCCGCAAAGCGGGGCGTTGAAGGCTCCGCCAATCGCCGCCGCCGCGCCGCAGCCCACCAGAACGCGCAAATCGTTGCGCCGCAACCGGAAGCTGCGGCCCAGCCGGGATGCAATGCCGGCGCCAAGCTGCGCATAGCCGGCCTCCATCCCCACCGAAGCACCCACCCCGTTCGACCAGGCTGTCTGCGCGGCAACGATGATGCTGTCGTTCAACGACATCCGGCCGCCATACAACGCGTTCGCCTCGATCGCGTCGATCAGGTTGTTCGGCCGGAAACGGCTGAGGGCAAGGCCGAATACCCCCAGCACCAGACCGCCTAAGGTTGGAACCAGAAAGGCTCGCAGCGCGGGCAGGTGGGTTGAAGCGGAGAGTCCCTCGCCCGGCGGAAGATGAAACAACCGGACGTGCATCAGCCCCGTAATCAGGTTGATCAGCACAACCCCGGCGCCAGCCAGACAGCCCACCACCGCGGCGAGAACCGCGAGCCAAAATTCGTTGGCGCGGACCAGGGTGCGCAAGGTCTGCGGTACATGGATAACCCAGTCTCCGAGATGCCGGCGGGACGGTTCAACAGTGGAACTTGCCATTCCGCCCATTGTTGCCATGCCGGACCCCACGCTAACAAGATACCCATGTCCGCGCCCGCGACAGATCGGCCGCCTTTGCGCGAGGTAATCGCGCGGTTCGACCTACGGGCGGACAAGGCACTCGGCCAGCACTTCCTGCTGGACAATAACCTGCTGGATAAAATCCGGCGCTGCGCCGAACCACTCGCGGGCCTGAACGTCATCGAGGTGGGGCCGGGCCCGGGCGGGCTCACCCGGGCGCTGCTCGATTCACCCGCCGCCCATCTCACGGTCGTCGAGCTTGACCCGCGCGCGGTCGCGGCGATGGAACTGCTGGCGCAAACCGCGCGGGGCCGGCTTCGTGTGCTGGCGGGCGATGCGCTGAGGATGGATCTGCCCGCGCTCGTCCCTCCGCCCCGCGCCATTGTCGCCAATCTGCCCTACAATGCCGGCACCGCCATGTTGCTCCGCTGGCTGCGCCAGGCCGGAGCCTACCGCTCGATGACCCTGATGTTCCAGCGCGAAGTGGCCGAGCGCATCGTGGCCGCCCCCGGGGGCGGTCTCTACGGCCGGCTTTCGGTGATCACCCAATGGGTTTGCGATGCCGCGATTTCAATGCGCGTGCCGGCCCAGGCATTTACCCCGCCGCCCAAGATCGAATCCGCGGTTGTCCGCTTGAATCCCAAGCCGGTGCAGCCCGCCCCCGCGCTGTTCGCCGCCCTGGAACAGATAACCGCAGCCGCCTTCGGCCAGCGGCGCAAGATGCTGCGTGGCGCGCTGCGGGGAATGGGCGGCGAAACATTGCTGCAAAAGGCCGGTATCGCCGGTGACCGGCGAGCCGAGACATTAAGCATCGGCGAATACCAGACACTCGCCCGGATATGGCTGGAGGAATTCAGCTCCGATAAGCGCCGTTGATATCGATATAGCCGTGCGTCAGGTCGCAGGTCCACACCGTGGCCCGCCCTTGCCCCAGCCCGATATCCACATCGACCTTGATTTCCCGGCCGCGCATATGGGCCACCACCGGGGCTTCGTTATACCCGGGCACAACGCCGCCTGCTTTCGCCATCCAGATTCCGCCGATCGCAACCCCGAGCTTGTCGCGGTCCGCCGGTTCCCCCGCCTTGCCCACCGCCATGACAATTCGGCCCCAGTTCGCGTCTTCTCCCGCAATGGCGGTTTTCACCAGTGGCGAATTGGCGATGGAGAGCGCAATGCGCTTCGCCGAATGGTTTGACACGGCGCCATCCACCGTAATCTCCACGAGCTTGCTCGCGCCTTCGCCGTCGCGTACGACCTGTAACGCAAGCTCATGCGTCACCTCCCCGAGCGCGCGCCGGAAATCGGCAAGGTGGGCCGGATCGTCCGTCGGTCTGTTGCCGGCCTGGCCAGTCGCGAACAGCAGCACCATGTCGGAGGTCGAGGTATCGGAGTCCACGGTGATCGCGTTGAAACTGTGATCGACAGCCCGGGCCAGCATGGCCTGCAAGGCCGGCGCCGGAACAGCGGCATCGGTGAAAATGAAGCACAGCATCGTCGCCATATCCGGCGCCACCATGCCGCTGCCCTTGGCAATGCCTGTGATTTGCACCTCCTCTCCGCAAAGCCGGGCCGTGCGGGTGGCCGCCTTCGGGAAAGTGTCGGTGGTCATGATCGCTAGCGCCGCTTCGGCAAGTCCATCCGGGGTCAGGCGGGCCACCAGCTGGTCCATTACCGCGACAATTTTTTGTGCGGGCAACGGCTCGCCGATTACCCCCGTGGAGGCAAGAAAAATGGTCTCCGACGGAACACCCAAACCCCGGGCGGCCGCCGCCGCCGTGCTCTCCACCGCGCGCACGCCTGCCACGCCATTGAAAACATTGGCGTTACCAGCGTTGACCACCAGCCCCCTGGCCAATCCAGCCCGCAGCATCTCCCGGCAATAGGTCACCGGCGCACCGGGGCAGAGGTTGCGGGTGAAAACACCGGCGGCCGTGGTTCCTTCGGCAAATTCCGCCAGCATCACATCGTTGCGGCCTTTATAGCGTATGCCCGCCTCTGCCACCGCCAGCCTTACGCCCGCCACCGGCTTGAGCGCCGGCAACGGTACGGCAAGCGGCGATATGGCCAGAGGCCCCGCCATGCCGTCTACTGGCCGCCCGGTACAAGATTGACGTTCATGTCACCCGAACTGGCGGGAGCCGGCGCCCCGTTGTTATAGATCTTGACGCTGACCTTGGAACGCGCCCCGGCGAGCGTGGCTTTGATCGCGTTATCCGCAAGCTCCTGGCTGATCTGACTTTTGACATCGTCCAGGCTCGGCGGGGGCGCGGTGCGCTTGCCCTCGCAAAGGATCACATGCCAGCCGAACTGCGTCTGCACCGGCGTCTTTGTGTATTGTCCCGGCTTGAGCGCGAAGGCGGCGTTGGAAAAGGCTGGGACCATCTGGTTCTGCGAGAACCAGCCGAGTTCGCCGCCATTCGCCGCACCCGGATCGATGCTGTATTTCTGCGCGAGGGTGGCGAAACTCGCGCCATGGTTCAGTTGATTGATGATATCCTCCGCCTGCGCCTTGGTCTTCACCAGAATATGCCTGGCTTCCACCTGTTGCGGTCCCGGCTTGCCGGCATATTCCTTCTTATAGGTGGCGAGAATGGCGGCGTTGCTCACCTTCGGGCCCACCTGCTGCTGCAGATAGGCGTTTTCCAGCCGCTCATCGGCAGCCTCCTGCATCGAGGCAGCAATGGCGGGGTTGTTTTGCAATTTCTCCGCTTTCGCGGCCACCAGCAACGCCTGCCGGTCGATCAGCTGATTGACGATAATGGGAAAAAGCTGCTGCGCCGGCAGTTGCTGCAACTGGGCCGGAAGCTCCTGCGCCGCGTTCTGCACATCGCTGAGCCGGATGGGACGGCTATTGACCGTGGCGATTATCGGATCGCCGGAAGGGGAAGCCGCGCCGCCCTGCGGCGAGGAAGTCGCGCCGCCCTGCGGCGAGGAGGCCGCCCCAGCCTGTGGCGAGGCAGGCGCGGCCTTTGGGGTTTGCGCCAGTGCCGGCGCCGCAGCCAATCCGGTAGCAAGCGCGAAAACCGGGACGACAGACAAACGATACATCACAACACCTTCTGGCTAAGCTCGCGGCGTCTATGGGCCAACTCCCCAGCCGCGGCAAGCCGGTGCTCCGCCCGGCCCCCAATTTGACCCACCACCCCCTCAAGATTATGGGAGCGATGTGCCCCCTTGCTGTTTGATTAACCCGGGGCTGTTGAACCTGGGGCTGTCGAACCTACCCTTTTGAACCTGGCCTTTTGATCGGAACCCATCCCAGCATGTTTTCCAGCCTTTCCCGCGCCAT
>JAJYAF010000527.1 GCA_021779655.1 Pseudomonadota bacterium | reverse complement strand
CCGGCCCCCGCGGTTCTGGCCGGCGTGGAAAAGCATTCGGAGGATGACTGGATATGGATATTTATGGATACTAATGCAGCCCCCAATGTGACAGCAGCGGCCTTGGCGCCGCCCAAACCGGTTGCCGCGCGCAGCCTGGTGGAAGCGGCACATGAGGCGATCCGCCATGAAATTCTCACCGGAGGGCTGGCGCCGGGGGAGAAGCTGCGCTTCGAGATGCTGCGCAAGCGTTTTGGCTTTGGCGCCAGCACGCTGCGCGAGGCGCTGACGCGGCTGGTAGGGGAAGCGCTGGTTACCTCCGAGGAGCAGAAGGGGTTCCGGGTTGCGCCGGTCTCGTTGGAGGATCTCGCCGACCTGACCCGCACACGCAAGTTCATTGAACTGGAGGCGCTGCGCGAGTCTATCCTGAATGGTGATGACGCATGGGAGGGCCGCCTGGTTTCCGCCTTCCACCGGCTTTCAAAGGTGGAGGCAAAGCTAAGCTCCGGGCCTGAGTTGCAGCAGGATGAATTCGAGCACCGCAACAATGAATTTCACCATGCGCTGATCAGCGCCTGCCCTTCGCGCTGGCTGCATCATCTGCACGGGATATTGTATCAGCAGTCGGAGCGCTATCGCCGTATCTCGCTGGTGAACCGGGTTGTGCCGCGCGATGTTCATGCCGAGCACAAGGCGATGTTCGACGCCGCGCTCGCGCGCAATGTGGAATTGGCCTGCCAGGTTGCGGGCGAGCATATCGAACGGACGCTCTCCGTGATGGCCAAGGTACTGACCGCGGTAAGATGACCCCGGGCGGTTGAACGCCGTCGCGGCGGGCGGCACGCATGCATTAACCGCTCTCGCGGGCGCGCAATGCCTGCAGGCTGAGCCGCGCCCTCTCGGTGGCAAACAGCTCAGCCGCCGTGAAGGGAAGGCGGTGGCGCCAGTTTGGCCGTTCCAGATTTGTACCAGGCAGATTCTGGCTGATGGTTTCCCCCGCGAGGTCCTCCGCCTGGACCATGAGCAGAGCCGAGGGCGCGCGGGCGAGCCATTCGTGAATCGCTGCGAGCATGGCCGGGGATAATGCCTCGCTCTCAGCTTCGGGGAACACAATGCCCGCAGCCGCGAGCGCGCGGCGCAATGCCTGCTTCTCACGCTGGCGAAGGCCTTGCTGGGCGAGGCTGGCCGCCGCATCGATCAGACCAAGCGCGTGACGCTCCGCAATGTCGCTCCCCTGCCACCAGCCCGCGAGCGGCGGCAGGTCATGCGTTGCGGCGCAGGCCAGCGCGGCGGGCGGATACAAGCGCGGCGCGATGAAGTCTTCCGCCGTGCGCTCGAGCATCATCACACGATAGCTGAGCACGCCGGCAGCCGCCAAGGTCTCGCGCAGCCCATCCGGTACCGTGCCGAGATCCTCGCCGACGATCAGGCATTTCGCTTTTTGGCTTTCCAGGCTGAGATGGCCGGTGAGCGTTGCGAGCGGATAATGGACATAAGCGCCATCGCGCGCGCGCCCGCCTTCTGGAATCCAAAAAAGCCTGGAGAGGCCAAGTGCGTGATCAATCCGCAAAGCTGCCGCATGGCGCATGTTGGCGGCGGCGGCGGCGCGGAAGGAGGCGAAGTTCGTGCGCTGCCAGGCCAGGGGATCGGGCGGCGGCAGGTTCCACATCTGGCCCTCCGGCCCCAAAGGGTCCGGTGGAGCGCCAATGGAGACGCCGCTGGCAAATGTATCGGCATTGGCCCAGGCTTCCGCGCCGTCAGGCGCGCAGCCGACGGCAAGATCCCGGTACAACCCCAGCGCCAGACCAGCGCCACGCGCGGCGGCGGCCGCGGCGCTCAACTGGAGGTCACACAAAAATTGCAGAAAAATAGCATAACGATGCTGTTCCGGATGGCGCTGCGCCAATTCGCGCACCTGCGAAGAGGCTGCATCGCGCAGCGCGGATGGCCAGCACTGCCAGGAAACCCCCGGGAAAAGCCCGCTTATGACCTGAAAGTTCGCGAACTGTGCGAGTTGTTCACCACCATCGGCAATGAAACGCTCAAACGTCTGGACCACCGGGTGGTTGGGACGAATCCGCGCCGCGGCTTCAAAACCATTGAAAAGATTTTGAAGAAATCTGGATTTCTCAAGCCAGATGGCCGGATAGTCGAGACTCTCGCACGGGGGGATGCGTGGCGCGGCCGTAAAGCCCGGGATATCGTGCAAGGCATCGAGCGCCAAGTGGATCGGGTCGAGGTAGCGGCGGTCCGACGGATGATAAGGGCTTGCACGATCACGCTCGGCCGGAAACAGCATGTGCAGCGGTTGAATGCCAAGCAGCGCCGCGCCATGCTGCCCGGCAAGGGATGCAAACTGCGCGAGGGCGGAAAAATCGCCGATGCCAGAGTCACCCGCGCGGCGCAACGAATAGCTTTGCACGGAGATGCCAAAGTGTTGGGCCGGCCATGTATCCGGAAGATGGCAGCGGCGGGGCGCGGCCGTAAGATGGCAGATAATATCGGGCCTATTTTCAAAGAAGGCAGTATAGTGCCCTGCTTCAAGGGGCGGCAGAGGCAGGCTTAAAACCCGCAGCACACGGCCCAGGGAGTCAGCCGATGGGGCGTGGGCGCGCCAGCGTGGCGCCAGCGTGGCGGCCAGATTGCCGGAAGCATCACGCAAGAGCAACGCCGCGAGCGGAAAGGCATCCGCCGGGGCGCGC
>JAJYAF010000526.1 GCA_021779655.1 Pseudomonadota bacterium | reverse complement strand
GGCGGCGACCCGTTTTTCACGGTCCCGGCGCTCCTTGCATACGGCTAGGCGCATTCAGTCATCCCTCTTGGCCGGACCGTGGTTTCACGCGGGCCCGGCAATTCATTGCGGGCGCACCATGATGGAGGGGCGCGCGCGACGCAATAGCTAAAAAAGGTCAGATAATCTGCACGGCCACGTGGCCTTTTTCCGCGGCGAAAGCCAGGTAGCGGTAGCGCAGACCGGAACCGGCGATGAATTCCTGGAATGCCTTGTACTCGTGCTGCCGCCAGCCGGGATAATTGAAATATTCATCGAACACGATGACCGTGCCGGGCCGGATGCGCTCCGCCAGATGGGCGAAAAGGGTCGCGGTGGACTCGTAGATATCGCAATCGACATGGATAAGCGCGCAAGGGGCCGGGGTGCTGGCGAGGAAGGCCGGCAGGGTTGCCTCGAACCAGCCGACATGGAGCCGCGCGTTCGCGGGCACCCTTGGCAGCCGGCCGCGGCGGCTGAAAGCGCCCCTGACCTCCTTGGTACCGGACCAGTCCTGGGGCAGCCCCTGGAAACTGTCGAAGCCGTGGACGGTGCCCGGGGTGAGTGCCGCGAGATGCCGCAGCGAGGCGCCGCGCTCGACCCCGAACTCCAGCACCAGCCCCTCCGCCGGGGCGCGCGAGAGCGCGAAGCCGAGCAGATCCAGCCGGTCCTCCCGCACCACCGCGTCCCGCATGTGGCCGAGGATATAGTCCACGGCCTCCCGCTTGGCGTGCAGCCGCAACTCGATCCAGAGATCGTTCGCGAAAAAGGAATGAAGGATTTTCCGGTAGGCGCGGGCGAGCGGCCCGGATTGGAGGAAACCGCGCTTGAGGATGGCCATGCCACGCTGTTAGCCCGCCCGCCCGGAGCGGGCAACCAAGCGCCCCTTCGCCGCACGCCGGCGGTTCCGGCTATTCCGGCGCCGGCACGCCGGCCTGGCGCAGCGCCGCCTGCTGCCGGGCGGTGAGTTGCTCGGGATTGAAATCGGCGACCGTCTCGTGGAACAGCCGGCTCCAGTTCAGCTCCGCCTTGAGGCGCATGAAGACGCTGCCGAGGCCGATCGCGGAGCGGTCCATCAGCACGAATTCCCGCGGCGGTCGAACGCCGCCGACCCGTTGCAGACCTTCATGCACGCGCACCGCGATGGCGTGGCCGAAGCGCGGGTCGCTGCCCTCCTGGATCGGCCGCACCCGGTCCTCGATCAGCGGCGCGTAGAGAAATTTCGCCCATTCGTTCAGCACGGCCACATGCTCCGCCGTGATGCCCTTGAAGCCCCAGATATCGTAGGCGTGGCGCGCGCGCTCGGCATCGTCGTCGCGCACCGCCGCGTGGAGTTCGAGCACGCCGGTGACGAATTTCGCCGGAAATATCCGGATCGAGCCGTAATCCAGAAGGTTCAGCCCGCCTTGCGGGTTGACCTGGTAATTGCCGAGATGCGGATCGCCATGGATCACCCCGTAGCGGTAGAAGGGAATATACCAGGCGCGGAACAAGGCGGCGGCCATGGCGTTGCGCGCCTCCTGGCTCGGATCGCCCTCCAGCCAGCGGCGCATCGGAATGCCGTCGAGCCAGGTCATGGTTAGAAGCCGTTTCGTGGTGAGCGCGGCGATGGGGGTGGGCACACGCACGTCCGGCACGCTGTCCAGCATGGCGTGATAGAGCCGCATATGCGCGGCTTCGCGCAGATAGTCGAGCTCCTCGCGCAGGCGCACGGCCAGTTCGGCATAGACATCGTCCTGGATGATGGCATTGTCCATCCGCCGATATACCGCCATGGCCATTTTCAACTGCCGCAGATCGGCTTCCATGATGCTCGGCATATCCGGATATTGCAGCTTGCAGGCGGCTTCCGTGCCGTCCGGCAGCCAGGCGCGGTGGACCTGGCCCAGGCTTGCGGCGGCGGCGGCCTCGCGCTCGAAGCGGGCGAATTGCCGCTCCCAGCCGGGGCCGAGTTCGCCCGCCATGCGGCGGCGCACGAAGGACCAGCCCATGGGCGGCGCGTTGCTCTGCAATTCGCCGAGCTGGGCCGCGTATTCCTCCGGCAGCATGTCCGGCACGGTGGAAAGAAACTGCGCCACCTTCATCATCGGCCCCTTCATGCCGCCGAGGATGATCTTCAAATCCTCCGCGTGCCGGGCCTGATTGGTCTTGATGCCCAGCACCCGCTCGCCGGCCAGGCGCGCGGCGATGCCGCCCACGGTGCTGGAGGTGCGCGCGAAACGCCGGATCTCGCCGAAAATATTGCCTTCGCGGTCCTCGCCCGCCATTGCCTTAATCCGCCAGCGCGTCGATGAAGCCGGAGATGACATCGAGCCCCTTGCGCCAGAATCCGGGGTCCGACGCGTCCAGCCCGAAAGGCGCCAGCAACTGCTTGTGCCGCAGCGTGCCGCCGGCTTGCAGCAGGCCGAGATATCGCTCCGCGAACCCCGCCTTGTCCGGCGTTTCGAGATACACGCCGTAGAGCGCGTTCACCAGGCAATCGCCGAAGGCGTAGGCATACACATAGAACGGCGAATGGATGAAATGCGGCACATAGGACCAGTACAGCCGGTATTCCTCGTCAAAATGAAAGGCGGGGCCGAGGCTCTCGGTCTGGGTCTCAAGCCAAATCTCGCCGATGCGCTCCGGCAGCAGCTCGCCTTCCCGCCGCTCGGCATGCAGGCG
>JAJYAF010000525.1 GCA_021779655.1 Pseudomonadota bacterium | reverse complement strand
CCACGGCGTCCGCGTCCGCGGCCGGGGCGGGGCGCATATCCGGAACCCGCGCCGCCGCCAGAAGCGCGCTGTCCACGGCCAGCGCCGCGGCAAGCGGGGCTTCCGCCAGCTGATCCACCAGTCCGAGTGCCAGCGCCCTTTCCGCACGAATGGCCTTGCCGTCGACGATCATGTTCAGCGCCGCCTTGACCCCGATCAGGCGCGGCAGCCGCTGCGTGCCGCCGGCGCCCGGCACAATGCCGAGCAGCACTTCGGGCAGACCCAAGGCGGCGGAGGGGGCGGCGATGCGGTAGCGGCAGGCCAGCGCGATCTCCAGCCCGCCGCCAAGTGCTGCGCCATTGATCGCCGCGATGGTGGGGATGGGAAGCTGGGCCAGTTGCAGCAGGATGTCGCTCAGATGCGGTTCCAGCGGCGGTGTCCCGAACTCCTTGGCATCCGCGCCGGCCACGAAGGCTTGGCCGGCGCCGGTCACGATTAGCCGGGTGGCGCCCTGCCGCACGGCCGCTTCGATGCCACGCTGCAGCCCGGCGCGAATTTCGGCGCTGAGCAGGTTTAGCGGCGGGTTGGTGATGGTCAGGACGGCAGCGCCATCCTTGAATTGCAGATCCACGAACATCGCCGCCCTCACCGCGCCGGCGCCGCGTTGAGCGAGTTGAACTTAGTGCACAGGTAACCGTCGAACGTCTCGGTGCCGCCCTCGCTGCCATAACCACTGTCGCGTACACCGCCGAACGGCGTTTCGGGCAGCGCAAGCCCGAAATGGTTGATGCTCACCATGCCCGCCTGGAGCCCCGCCACCGCGCGGTCGGCCCGGTCCAGCGAATTGGTGAAAACGTAGGATGCCAGCCCGAACGGCAGTCCGTTGGCGCGGGCCAGACCGTCCTCGATCTCCCTGAAGGGCGATACGATGGCGACCGGACCAAACGGCTCTTCGCGCATCAGGGCAATGCTATCATCGGGCGTGTCAACGACGGTTGGGGCATAAAAGCTGCCGCTGTTGCCGATCCTCCGGCCGCCAGTAAGCACGGCAGCCCCATTGTCGCGTGCGTCCGCGACCAGCTTTTCCATCGCCGTCACCCGCCCGGCATGGCACAGTGGCCCCATCTGGGTGCCAGCTTCCAGACCGTCGCCCACTTTGACCTGCTCGAACGCCGCGACCAGTTCCGCCAGGAAGCGGTCGTGAATGCCTTGCTGCACGAAAAAGCGCGTGGGCGCGATGCAGGCCTGCCCGGCGTTGCGCAGCTTGTTCAGTGCCAGGGCACGCGCCGCCACCTCGGCATCGGTGTCGTCGAACACCAGCGCCGGCGCGTGGCCGCCAAGTTCCATCGTCGCCCGCTTCGTGTGGCGACCGGCCAGTTCGGCCAGATGCTTGCCGACCTCGACCGACCCAGTGAAAGTGATCTTGCGCACTTCGGGTCGCACGATCAGCGTGCTGGAAATGAACCCGGCGTTGCCCCAGACGAGGTTGAGGCAGCCCTCGGGCAACCCGGCTTCCTGCAGGTAAACGGCGATCGCCAGGCACGCTGCTGGGGCCTCGGCCGGACCTTTCAGGATGATGGTGCAGCCCGAGGCCAAGGCGGCCGCGACCTTGCGCACCGCTTGGCTCAACGGAAAGTTCCAGGGCGTGATGGCGAGGCAGACGCCCACCGGTTCACGCACGACCAACTGCTGCACTGCCGGATTGCGCGACGGCACGATGCGGCCATAGATGCCGCGGCCTTCCTCGGCGTGCCAATCCACATGGTCGGCGGAGGAGCGCACTTCCGCCAGCACTTCCGCCAGCGCTTCGGCCAGCGCCTTGCCTTCGTCCAAGGTGATCCAGCGTGCGATGCGCGCATCGTTCAGCCGCAGCAGATCGGCAAAGCGGCGTAGAATGGCGCCACGATCCGTGGGCGAGCGGCCCTTCCAGAGTGGGAAGGCGGCGTCCGCGCTGCGCACGGCGCGATCCAGATCTGCGGCGGTGACCTGCGGGATGCGGCCGATTTCCCGACCGTTGGCAGGGTTGATGACGGCGCGATCCCCCTCGGCCGCGCCGGCGATCCAGTCCCGGCCGATCAGGTGCCGGACATGCGGATAATCGTGAGTTATCATGCAGTTATATCCTATATTGGCGCCGGCGCAGCCATGTTCCGGGGCAAGACAAACAGACTAGGCGGCTATTATATTCCGCTGTGCGGAATTATATTCTGCACTGTTGACGCGGTTCATAGCTTCGGATTAGTGATGCTTCAAGGCACAACGATTGGTCCTGAGGAGGGGCAGCGTGAGGCCAAGGAAGGAACGTCCCGATTCCGAGGCGCAGGACCGCGATTTCGTGGTCGCACTCGCGCGCGGTCTGGGACTGCTGCGGGCGTTCCGGCGCGAGGGCGAATCGCTGGGCAACCGCGACCTCGCCGAACGCACCGGACTCAGCAAATCGACCGTCTCGCGGCTGACCTACACGCTGCACAAACTAGAATACCTGAATTATAATATGGATACGGCTCGCTATCAACTGGCGCCAGCCGTGTTGTCGCTCGGCTTTTCCTGTCTGGCGGGCATGCCGCTGCGGCAATTGGCCAAGCCATACATGCAGGAACTGGCGGATTACACCGGCATGCCGGTGGCCATGGCCAGCCGCGACCGCCTGACTATGGTGTATCTGGAACGTTGCAAGGGGACAAATGCCGTCACGCTGGCAATTGAG
>JAJYAF010000524.1 GCA_021779655.1 Pseudomonadota bacterium | reverse complement strand
TATTCGCCCATGAATGGGCGGGAATCGCGCCCGATGTGATGTCGGTAGCCAAAGGGATAGCCGGCGGCTTCCCCATGGGCGCGGTGCTGGCGAAGGAAAAGGTCGCGCGCGCGCTGGTGCCCGGCACCCACGGCACCACCTTCGGCGGCGGCCCGCTGGCCTGTGCCGCCGCCAACGCGGTGCTGGACGTGATCCTGGCGCCCGGATTTCTAGGCGGGGTGCAGCGCATCGGCGACTATTTCTGGAAGGGGCTGAACGCGCTGGTGGCGCGGCATCCGCGGGTGTTCACCGGGGTGCGAGGGGCGGGGCTGCTGGTTGGGCTGAGCTGCGCCGTGCCCAACACGGCGGTGCAGGCGGCTGCCGTGGAGCAAGGGCTGCTGACGATCACCGCCGCCGAGAACGTGCTGCGGCTTGCCCCGCCGCTGATCGTCGGGCGGGCGGAATGTGACGAGGCGCTGGCGCGGCTGCGGCGCGCGGCGGAACGGCTGCAATCCGCCGCCGTGCCGGAGGCCGCGCAATGAGCGCGGCGCTTGAGCTGAATACCGGCGGCCTTCGGCATTTCCTGGACCTTCGGGACTTCACCCCGGCGGCGCTGCGCGCCATGCTGGACCAGGCAGTCCGCTTCAAGCGTGGGCGCGGCCAGGGCAAGAAGCTGCTCGCCGGCAAAACGCTGGCGCTCATTTTCGAAAAACCCTCAACCCGGACGCGGGTTTCCTTTGAGGTGGCGATGCGCGAGCTGGGCGGGGACGTGGTGGTTCTGGCGCCGCGCGACATGCAGCTTGGCCGGGGCGAGACCCTGGCCGACACGGCGCAGGTTCTCTCCCGCTATGTGCATGGGATCATGCTGCGCACGGATTCCGTGGCGAAGCTGCACGCGCTGGCCGCCCACGCCGCCGTGCCGGTGATCAACGGCCTGACGGAGCATTCGCATCCCTGCCAGATCATGGCGGATCTGCTGACCTTCGAGGAGCATCGGGGGCCGATCGCCGGCCGGCCGGTCGCCTGGGTTGGGGATGGCAATAACGTGGCCCATTCCTGGATCGAGGCGGCGGCGCGCTTTTCCTTTCCGCTGCGGCTCGCCTGTCCGCCGGGCTATGGGCCGAAGCCGGAAATTCTGGCCTGGGCGGCGGCCGAGGGCGCGGATGTGGGGGTGACGGCCGACCCGAAGGAGGCCGTGGCCGGCGCCGCGGCCGTAGTGACCGACGCGTGGCTCAGCATGGCGGATGCGGAAGAGGAGGCGGCGGCGCGCATGGCGGCCTTCATGCCATACCGGGTCACGGCGGCGCTGATGGCCGGGGCGGCGGCGGATGCGCTGTTCATGCATTGCCTGCCGGCGCATCGGGGCGAGGAGGTGACGGCGGAGGTGATTGACGGTCCGGCCTCGGTGGTGTTCGACGAGGCCGAGAACAGGCTGCACGCGCAAAAGGCGATTCTGGCGGCGAGCCTGGGTTGAAAGAGCCTGCGGCGGGGCGCCCGGGCTGACTTCCCTGTATTAAATCCGGGCCTGACCCTTGAGCCGCCATGGCCGGGCGCCAACCTACCTCAACCGTAGCAGGAAAGGAGGGTCGGAATGAGCACGAAACTGAGCGACGCGGAATTGGCACGGCTGCCGGGCAAATGGCAGCTGGCGGACGACCGCAAATCCATCCGGCAGAGCTATGCGTTCAAGAATTTCGCCGAAGCCTTTTCCTTCATGACCCATGTGGCGCTTCTGGCGGAGAAGATGGATCATCACCCCGATTGGTCCAATTCCTATAATAAGGTGGAGATCACGCTGCGCAGCCATGACGCGGGCGGGGTGACGACGAAGGACATCGAACTGGCCCGGGCGATCACCGATTTCGTCTGGGTGCCCTGAGCGTTTAGGGTAGCGGATGGCGCCCATCCGGCCGGGGCGGTTTCGCGTTTGTTTATCCGCCACGCCAATTTAGCTCTTGTGCCCGAAGGGGTGGTTGAATACATCACTGGCCTTCATCCAAGGTTTCCAGCCGGTGCTTCGGGCTGGCTGGATCCGCTGAAAGGGAGCATTTCGTTATGAGTAAAGTTATCGGTATCGATCTGGGCACCACCAATTCCTGCGTGGCGATCATGGAGGGCAAGGATGTCCGTGTGATCGAAAATTCGGAAGGCGCGCGGACCACCCCCTCGATGGTCGCCTTCACCGAATCCGGCGAGCGGCTGGTTGGCCAGTCGGCCAAGCGCCAGGCCGTGACCAATCCGGCCAACACGATCTATGCGGTCAAGCGCCTGATCGGGCGCCGCTTCGACGACCCGACCGTGACCAAGGACAAGGGGATGGTCCCTTATCAGATCGTGCGCGGCGACAATGGCGACGCCTGGGTGGAGGCCAAGGGGCAGAAATATTCGCCAGCGCAGATCAGTTCCTTCGTGCTCACCAAAATGAAGGAAACGGCCGAGGCCTATCTGGGCGAACGCGTGACTCAGGCGGTCATTACCGTTCCGGCATATTTCAACGACCAGCAGCGCCAGGCCACCAAGGATGCCGGCAAGATCGCCGGGCTTGAGGTGCTGCGCATCATCAATGAACCGACGGCGGCTGCCCTTGCCTACGGCATGGACAAGAAGAATGCCGGCACCATCGCGGTGTACGATCTGGGTGGCGGCACGTTCGATATTTCCATTCTCGAACTCGGCGACGGCGTGTTCGAGGTCAAATCCACCAATGG
>JAJYAF010000523.1 GCA_021779655.1 Pseudomonadota bacterium | reverse complement strand
CACAGGGTGCTAGGGCCCGGCCTCCAACCCACGCCGGGAGATATCGCCGCGCAGAAAGCGGCGCTCAAAGCCAGTCTTGGCGCGACCCAATATCACCTCGCGGAAATTTTCATCCGCGTGACCGACCCGAGCGATGAAACCACGGCGCGCAATTTCGCCAACACCGTCATTAACCAGCTGCGCCAGGGCGCCCCCTTCCCCATCGTCGCGGCGCAATTCTCCCAGGCGCAGACGGCGCTCGCGGGCGGCGATCTCGGCTATGTGCAGCTCAGCCAGCTCGATCCCGAGGTGGCGGCGACCGTGAAGGAGATGCCGGTGGGCGCGATCTCCAACCCCATCCGTGTGCCGGGCGGCTACGAGATCGTCCAGCTTCTCGACAAGCATGACGAGGGCAACCAGTTGCAAACCATCCTCGACATGCGCCAAGCTTTCGGCCGCTATCCGCAGCCTGTTACCGGCGGACAGCTTGGCCCGGTGCAGATCAATTTCATCAACCAGTTCATGACCAAGGCGCAGGCGGCGAAAAGCTGCGCGGATATCGAGGCGCTGAACACCGCTTATGGCAATATCCGCCCCGCCAATCCAGGCCCCGTCAATCTCGCCACTGTCACTCCCCCCGCTTTCCAGCAGGTTCTGGCCAGCTTGCCGCTCAACACGCTGAGCCGCCCGCTGGTGCAGGCGGACGGCGTCTCGGTGGTGATGATCTGCAACCGCAGCCAGCAAAAGGCGCAACTGCCGCCGGATGATCAGATCGTCAATATAATCATCGAGCGCCGGGTCGCGCTGGAATCCCAGCAAATGATGGATCAACTCCGCCATCGCTCGGTCATCCTCCAGCCCGGCAGCAGCTAAGAGAAATGTTGCGCCGTCTTTATGCCTGGGTGCTCTCCTTAAGCGCCAGGCCCGCCGCGCCGCTCTGGCTGTTTTTGCTGGCCATGGCGGAGGCGAGCTTTTTCCCGCTGCCTCCGGATATATTATTGATCCCCATGGCGCTGGCCCGGCCCCGCCGCGCCATGGCCTTCGCCGCCCTCGCCACTCTCGGCAGCGTGCTGGGGGGCGCCATCGGCTATGCCATCGGCTATGCCTTGTTCAACCAGCTGGCACAGCCGATCATCCATTTCTATCATTATGAGCAAGGCTTCGCGGCGTTTCAGCGCAAATTCGCCGAATACGGCGCGGCGATCATCCTCATCAAGGGGCTGACGCCCATCCCCTATAAAATCGTCACCATCGCCGCCGGCGCGGCCAAATTCAATTTCGCCGTCTTCATGGGGCTCAGCCTGGTCACGCGCGGGGCACGCTTTTTTCTCGAAGCCGTACTGTTGCGCCTGTTTGGAGAACCGGCGCGGGACTTCATCGAACGCCGGCTGGAACTCATCACCGGCCTATTTGCCGTGCTCCTGATCGGCGGCTTTCTGCTGTTGAAATTCGCCTGACTCGCCGGCCTATTGCAGCAGGGTCGGCTGTTCCATCGTCTGCGGCATCAGCATGGTACGCTGGTCGAGGGATTGGAACATCCACACCGTCAGCCCGACGGTGATGATAAAGAGCGGCATGGTCAGCATGAGCGCGACGCTCTTCCATATTTGCGAGCGGGAAATGTCGAGCCCGTAATACAAAACCGCCTGGGAAACCAGCGCCAGCAAGGCCAGCCCCCCCACCAGCCCCAAATAGGTTTCGTAAGGCTGGTCATGACGCAGGGTAACGACCAGCGCAGCGCCCATCAGAGCCGTGGTGCTGATGAAACCGGCGATATAGCGCAAGACGCCGCCCTGCGCGACCTCGGGGTGGGTGAGAGGATCAGAATGAGCGCCGGCCATGATCAGGCTCCAATCATGTAGACATAAACATAGACACAGACCCAGACCGTTGCCTGGAACTGCCAGAACATGCGCAGATTGAGCAGCCGCGCCACCACCATCTCATTGAAACCGAGACGGACGATCTGCGCCAGCATCACCAGCATCCAGAGAATGCCGAACACCATATGGACGGCATGGGTGAGAATCAGCACCCAATAGGCGGAGAGATAGCCGGACCGGCCAATGCCAGCGCCATGAGCCGCAAGGGCCGCGAGATCACCGAAACCGAAGCCGAGGAACACGATGGCCAGGAGGATGGCGCCGAGAATGCCCCAGACCAGCCCGGCGCGATGACCCGACTTCATCGCCACCGTGCCCAGGCTGTAGGAGGTGACGGAGCCTAGAATGACCACCGTCTGCCAGAACCCCTCGATAGGGTTGACAATCTGCGAGGCCACCGGTCCGCCCGCCGCGTTCATCGGCGTGTCCAGCACCGCATAGGCGGCGAAAAGCGCCGTGAACAGCAGCGCATCGCTCAACATATAGAGCCAGAACCCCAGGGTCCGGCCGGAAATCTGGCTATGCCCGGCATAGCCCGGATAAAACAGGCGCGCCTGGGCGCCAGGAGCGGCTTGCTCGGCCATCAATGCGCCTCCGCGGGGATGGAAGAGTGGGAGCGATCCGGCTGCTCGGCGATGATCGCGCCGATGGCAAGGTTGGTCTCCATCGCCTCGATCTCCTCGGGCTGGAGATAATAGCCTTCATTCTTGTCGAAGGAGCGGATGATGACGCAGACGATGATACCCGCGAGGGACAGCCCCGCCAGCCACCAGATGCGCCAGATCATCGCAAAGCCCCACACCCCGGCCAGCGCGCCAATGATGACCG
>JAJYAF010000522.1 GCA_021779655.1 Pseudomonadota bacterium | reverse complement strand
ATCCCTCGACCTTGTCGGCGGCGCCGCCGAAATAGACCAGCCAGTCTTCGGCGGCGCGAAGCTGTGTACGCATCTCGGCGAGCAGCTTGCCGTTCTGGCCGGTTTCGAGCGCCGCGATGCGCTCGGCCTCGGCGGCGATCCTGGTGCCCCAGGCCATCAGCAGCCGGCCGCGGCGGGTGGGTGACAATGCTCCCCAAGGCCCGCGAAACGCCTGATGCGCGGATTCGACCGCGGCACCGACCTCGGATGGCGTCGAATCGACGAAGCGCCCCCAGACCTTGCCTGTCGTCGGGTTATAAGAGAGGAAGCTACCGCCGCCGGGCCTGGTTTCCTCGCCGCCGATGAAATTGCCGTAATCATGGGCAAATTTTTCGTCCTGCATCGCTACCTCCGTTCTCCGCGTGATCCCGCCGTTCTTCGTGTTGTGTCCTTACCGAAACGATGACGGCCGCTACATGATGAAAACGTGGCGCACCGTCTTGCCCTCAAGGAGCTGGTCAAGAGCGGAATTGATCCCGTCGAGACCGCCCTTGCTGGTCAGCAGCCTGTCGACCGGAAGCCGGCCGTGCCGGTACAGGCCGATGAACCGCGGAACGTCCCGCAGCGGCACGCAACTGCCGGCATAGCTGCCGCGAATCGCGCGCTCCTCTCCCACCAGCCTGGGGGGCGGGAAACTGAAGTTCCTGGTATGATGGTCGAGCCCCGCGAGGACCGTGGTGCCGCCGGGCCTGGTTACCGCAAAAGCCGTCTCCAAGGCTGGAACGGAGCCGGCGAATTCCATGGCGAAATGAACGCCGCCATTGGTTGCCTGCTTCACCGCGTTCACGATATCCGGCTGGCGCGCATCGAAGCAGTGCGTGGCGCCAAGGCTTTTGGCGAGGGCGAGTTTTTCGGGCAAGAGGTCGATGGCCACGACAGGGTCGGCTCCGGCGGCGATCGCCGCGAGCAGCCCGCTCAATCCAACGCCGCCGAGCCCGAAGATCGCAATGCTCTGGCCGGAGCGGAGGGCAGCGGTGTTGAGAACGGCGCCGACCCCGGTAAGCACCGCGCAGCCGAACAGCGCGGCAATTTCAAAAGGAACCGCGTCATCGATCTTGACGATCGAATTCTCCGAGACGACGGCATGGGTCGCAAAGGAGGACAGCCCGACATGATGATACAGCGGCGCACCGTCCAGTTGCAGGCGGCGGCCGCCGCCCATGAGTTCTCCCCGGCCGTTGGCGGCATTGCCCGGCTCGCACAGTACCGGGCGGCCTTCCGCGCAAGGGATGCAATGCCCGCATGACGGCACGAAAATCATCACCACATGGTCGCCGGGTTTGAAGCGGGTGACGTTCGGACCGATTTCCCGGATAATGCCGGCGGCTTCGTGTCCCAGCGCCAATGGCACCGGCCGGGGCCGGTAGCCGTTGATGGCGGAAATGTCGCTGTGACACAGACCGGCGGCCTTGACCTCCACGAGCACCTCGCCCAGGCCCGGCGGCGCCAGTTCAACCTCCTCAAGGCGGATGGGCCTGGTTACCGAATAGGGTGGCTCGACCGGCGAGTGATGCAACACCGCTGCGGTGATTTTCATGGATTCCCTCCTGACGGCATTAAACCTTGCGCCGTCAAACCACCATAGACTGCTCTATCCTCCGCGCGCTTGTCCAGGTCGCGGGTCCGGTTGCGGTTTTCACCGCGTTCCGGTCCGCCCCCCTCTCCGCCAAATGGATGGGTGTATCGGGAAAGCTCAAAGCCGATGGCCCGCGGTCAAATCGCGATGCGCACGCCAAGCTCCACCACCCGGTCGCTCGGAATGCGGAAGAATTCCGTGGCGGAAACGGCATTGCGGGCCATGAACAGGAACAGCCAGCGGCGGATGAACCGGAGTTTCGGCAGCGAAGCGGCAACCACCGTCTCGCGGCCCAGGAAATAGCTGGTTTGCATGGGTTTGAACTCGATTCCCTGCGCCGAGAGCGCCTCCAGCGCGCGCGGCACGTTGGGACTCTCCATGAAGCCGTAGCACAGGGAGACCTTGTAGATGCCGGGCGCCACCTCCTCGGCGGCTGCGCGTTCCTCCGGCTTCGCATGCGGTACGTCGAGCGTGCGGACGTTCACGAAAAACACCTGCTCGTGCAAAACCTTGTTGTGCTTCAGATTGTGCAGAAGGGCGTTGGGAACGAAGTCGAGATTGCCGGTCATGAACACGGCCGTGCCGGGCACGCGCACGATGCGCGATTGCGGCATGCGCGCGAGGAACGAGGCAAGCGGCAGGCTGTCCTGCTGCCACCGCGCCAGGATCAGGCTCCGTCCGCGCCGCCATGTTGTCATGATGAGGATGATGGAGAAGCCGATTGCCAGCGGCACCCAGCCGCCCTCGATGATCTTGAGCGAATTCGCGGCGAAGAAGGCGAGGTCGATGATACCGAAGGCGCCGAACAGCGCCAGCACGCCAAGGCGCGGCCAGCCGAACTGCCGGCGATAGACGAAGGCCGCCAGCGTATTGTCGCACAGAAACGTGCCGGTGACGGCGATACCATAGGCGGAGGCCAGCGCATTGCTGGAACGGAAGGTAAGCACCAGAAGGACCACCCCGGCGGCCAGCAGGGCGTTGATCTGCGGCACGAAAATCTGCCCCTCTTCGAGTTCGCTGGTGTGGCGGATCTCCATTCGCGGCAGCAGACCCATCTGCACGCACATGCGCGCGACGG
>JAJYAF010000521.1 GCA_021779655.1 Pseudomonadota bacterium | reverse complement strand
CTACCGCGTGCGGATGACCCGCGAGAGCGATGTTTTCGTGACGCTCGAGGGCCGGGTGGCCGATGCTGTGGCCGCCAACGCAGATCTGTTCATCGCGCTTCATTGCGACCATCTGCCAAGCGCGGATCTGCGCGGCGCCAGCATTTTCACGCTCTCCGACAAGGCTTCCGACGGGCTGGCCGCCAGGCTTGCCAATGACGAGAACAGCGCCGACCGGTTCGGCGGCCCGAACGTGCCGCATGTGTCGCCCCAGGTCGCCGGGATTCTGGCAAGCCTGGAGACTCGGGCGATGCGCGTGAGTTCGGCAACCTTCGCCGAGGATATCGGACGCGCGTTCCGTGGCACGGTGCCGTTGCTGCCGGACCCGGAGCGCAGCGCCAATTTCGCCGTGCTGCGCGATCCTTCCACCCCCAGCGTATTGCTGGAGATGGGGTGTCTCACCAACCCGCTGGACGAACGGTTGCTGACAAGCCCCAGCCACCGGGCGTTGATGGCCGAGCGCCTGACGGGAGCAATCGACCGGTATTTCGCCGAATATGCCGGAAACCGCGATGCCAGCGCCGGGATGCTGCCAGGGTAATTGGCAGGGTGATTCCCACGTTAATTGCCGCGAAGCGGCAAAACATTAACGTTGTCCGGACCGGGAAATTGAAGCGATTTTAGATGCGGCGTTCTCGCGATGCGGAAAGGCCGGTGCTATGAGCGGTTCATGTCCGACCCTTCAGGAGATTTTTCGGGCCGGGAGCGCTTGGCTCCGCCCCGGCCCGAGCATGGCGGCACGCCCCGTGGGCCGCGCAAGCCTTCAAGATCCGGGGATTCGTCCGGCGGCTCCGGCCGGCCCCCGCGCCGGCGGCGGGGGTTTTTCGCGCTATTGGCGGGTCTGCTGGTCGGCGGGGTGTACAAGATCGCGCTATTCGGCCTTGTGGCGGTCCTGCTGATCGCCGGGACCGGGTTCTTCATGATGAGCGCCGGCTTGCCGAGCGTGGACAGCCTGAAGAACTACAAGCCACCGTTGGCTTCCCGCGTCTATGCCGATAATTTCCAGCTGGTTTCCGAATTGGCCACGGAACGGCGCATCTACGTGCCCTATGCGCAAATCCCGCCCAGGGTGGAACAGGCGTTTATCTCGGCCGAGGATCGCAATTTCTGGATCGACCCGGGGATTGATCCTTCCGCGATCCTGCGTGCCGGTTTCGTGGATATCATGCGGCTTGGCCAGGACCGCCGGCCGCTCGGCGCTTCGACCATTACCCAGCAGGTCGTGAAGAACATGCTGCTGGATAACCGCATCACCTTCGCGCGCAAGATCAAGGAGGCGATCCTGGCGGTGCGGGTGAGCCGCGTGATGTCGAAACAGCAGATCCTGGAAATTTATCTGAACGAGATTTATCTGGGCAATAATTCCTATGGGGTGGCGGCCGCGGCGGAGGCTTATTTCGCCAAGCCTCTGAATCAATTGACGATCGCGGAAGCGGCGTCGCTGGCGGCGCTGCCCAAGGCGCCTTCCACCTATGATCCGTTCCGGCATCCGCAACTGGCGCTCGATCGCCGCAACTGGGTCATTGGCCGCATGCTGGCCGATCACGCGATATCCGCGGCCGATGCGCAGGCGGCAGCCGCCGAGCCGTTGCTCCCACGTGCGGGCGGCGCGCCGCTTGAAGTGCAGGATGCCGGCTATTTCGCCGATGCGGTAGCGCAGACGCTCACGCAACAGTTCGGACAGCAGGAGACACAGCAGGGCGGGCTGATCGTGCAAACCAGCCTGGACCCCCGCTTGCAGGCGGCGGCCGAGAACGCCGTGCGTGACGGGCTTGTCAGATATGACCGGGCCTACGATGGATGGCATGGCCTGATCGCGCATGTCGACGATCCGGACATTGCCGCGAACTGGAAGACGGACCTGGCGGAACAGGCCAATCCGCCTGGCATGCGGCATCGCTGGATGCTGGGCATCGTGATCGGCGTGACGGACACGAGCGCGACGCTTGGCTATAGCGATCCCTCGGCGGATGGCGGCGCGGGCGCGGCGCGGACCGGCGACATCGTGCTTGGCTCCATCCGCTGGGCACGGCCGGTTCGTGGCGGGCAGGTGGGTGGCGCGCCATTTTCAATGCATCAGGTGCTGCGGCCGGGGGATTTCGTCCTGGTCTCCAAATCGGACAGCGGCGGCAGCCGGCTGAACCTGGAGCAGATCCCCGCCATCCAGGGCGCGCTGATCGCCATGGACCCAAGGACCGGCCGGGTGCTGGCGATGGTGGGCGGCTGGAGCCATGACATGAGCCCCTTCAACCGGGCGATGCAGGCGGAGCGGCAGCCGGGTTCGAGCGTCAAGCCCTTCGTCTATCTCACGGCAATGGAGCAGGGTCTTCAGCCGGATGCGCTGGTCCTGGACGCGCCGTTCGTCCAGCAGATGCCCGATGGCACGTTCTACCGGCCCGGCAATTACGAGGATAGTTTCGAGGGGCCGGTGCCGATCTATCATGCGCTGGAACAATCCCTGAACCTCGCCACGCTCAACCTCGCCCGGCGGATCGGGCTTGAGAATATCGCAAAGAATTTCGAAAGCTTCGGCATCGTCAACCCGATGCCGCTCTATTATCCATCCGCGATCGGCGCGATCGACACCACCTTGTGGAACATGGTGACGGGCTATGCGGCGCTGGATGAATATGGCCGCAAGATCACGCCGAGCC
>JAJYAF010000520.1 GCA_021779655.1 Pseudomonadota bacterium | reverse complement strand
GTTCGCGGCCGCGCATGACCTGAAGCTGAACGAACTATTGCGGCTTGCTTTCGATGAGTACGAAAAGACGCATAGCTAAAAAACAGAAAGCACGAAAACAAGATAAGACGCTTGAGAAGAAAAGCGATGAAAGCCGGATTTTGCCTGTCATGAGTCTGAAAATTCTGGACATTCGCATTTAGTTGCTAAGGAATGGTTCTTACCAGGGGGGCGGGAGCGATTCGCGCTGCCGTCCCCTCTGGGGCATGGCGGCGATGGTTGTCGCCATACGGGATCAACCTTCTGGCTGGAGATTCATAGCCCAGAAATAGCAAAACCCGCCTAGAGAGGCGGGCCGTGCATACCGGCAAGGGCCGGGAGATTACTTTGTCTGGTAAACAGGTTTTCTCCCACCTTTCCGTCTTTTGCAAGAGGATTCTTGCCATGGGCGGGCTTGTGCCGATTTACGGCCGCTTCGGGCGGGTTGTTCATCAACCCACGGAGTAATTCATGCAGCCTTTTCAGTCTATTGGCTCTCTAGCTATCCGTTTCACAGGCCGTCCGGTTTTATCCGGCAGCACGAAGCAGCCGGTGCTATGGGGGCGGATGAGCCGGGCGGAACGCGCCCGGCGCTATGCCAATGCGGAGAAATTTGACCGGTCTACGAAGCAGGCGGGCCGACATGGCGGTGCCATCGGCCACACGGCGTTGAAGGTGTATCACGCGCTGCTGTTCGGGTTCTTCAACCTCAAGACAGGTCAGCTCGACCCGAGCTACGATGCGATTGCCAAGCGGGCGAATCTCTGCCGCAAGGCCGTATGGGCGGCGCTGCGGCGGTTGAAGGCCCTTGGGCTGATCAGCTGGATCAGGCGGTGCAGCGACGGCCAGGACGCGGAAGGGCGGTTCAAGCTGCGCCAGGAGACCAATGCCTACCAGGTGCAGCCGGAAGGGGAGTGGAAGGGTTTTAGGCCCATGCCGGAGGCCCCGAGGGTGCCGGAGGTGGGCACATGGGGCGCACCTGTGCCGGTCCTCGATGCCCTGGCGCAGTACACGGCGGACCGTGACATGGGGTTGTCCCAGGAGGCCGCAGCGGCGGCGCTGGAGAGGGTGGCGGAATCCCGTCTGGAGATCGTCACGGCTCGCCTGTACGCGCAGATGCAAGCCCGGCAGGGCAGGGTGGCTTAGGGAGTTTCCCTTGGAAAAAGAAACCAACCTGAAGGATTCAAATATCTGAAACTGCCCTGATCAACCCTTCTCCGACAAGATTCAGCGGACGCGCCCGTAGGGCGCGAAGTGGTACCCGCGCCCGCCGCAAGCGGCGGGCGATGTCATGGCCTTGGTCTGCGCCAGACGGCCCTTTGGGCCGCGCTACGCGGCTCCCGCTCTGCGCTCGCTCTGGCGCACAACCGGCGTAGGTGGTGAAACCACCGCAAAAGCGGCAATGAGGAAAGAAGCTGGTTCTGCCGTCTGGGGCTACCGGCCAACTGAATCACGATTCGATAGCCAGCCGGCCGTCACACTCTCGATAGCCCGTCCGTTGCCGTTGGATCAGCCTGGCCCGTGCTGTCCGCACTTGCTTGTCCTGGTGTTACCCCTGGCAAAGTCGGCGCGCCCAGCAGATCGTCGAACAGCGCTTTATCGTCGGGCCGGGACAAGAACCCCGGCAGCTCGCGCTGCAGCCACTCTTTTAGGGTTTTGTCGAACGCGCGGTTATCCTCGCCGAGCCGATGCAGGACGAGGGCGCCGAGCAGGACTTTCCGCCGTGTATCCCTGGCGCGTTCCTGTTTACCGAGGCGGGCTTTAAGAGCCTGGCGCTGGGCATCGAGCTGGGCCAGCCGTTCCTCGATCGATTTACGGGCCATGTGTCCGGGTTCCTCCCTGCCTCAAGTGCCAGCATATCATGCTTACACTTTGACGTTCAAACGCTCGTAAGACACAACCATAGGAACTATACTCAAGCCAGTAAAGGGGTCCACCAAGTTCCTCGACCATCGACATCAGACGTGAACCTTCCCGACGAGATCGAGCGTCAGCGAGATACGGAAGGGCGCACTTACGAGTTGCTGCGCAACTCAGTGCTTGGTAGAGGAAACAGACCGGGACAATGACGATCCCGATAAGAGGAACAGCGCCGCGTGCCATGGCCATCTACCATTTGAGTATGAAGCCGATCGGGCGGGCAGGGGGCCGCAGCGCGGTTGCGGCTGCGGCCTACCGGGCAGCGGAAAAGCTGACCAACGAACGCGATGGGCTGACCCACGACTTCACCCGGCGTTCCGGCGTGGAGCACACGGAGATCGTGCTGCCGGAAGGGGTGAATGCCGCACGGGCGCTGGACAGATCCGCTTTGTGGAACGCGGCGGAGGCGGCCGAGAAGCGCAGAGACGCACGGGTGGCGCGCGAGATCGAGATTGCCCTGCCGCACGAGTTGACGGCCGCGCAGCGGGTGGCGCTGACGCGGGCGTTCGCCCGGACGCTGGCCGACCGCTACGGGGTGGCGGTGGATTTTGCGATCCACAGCCCGCACGGGCACACGGACATCCGCAATCACCATGCGCACATCCTGCTAACGACGCGGAAAATTGCCGAGATCGGCACGGCCGCGCCGCTTGGCCTGGGCGAAAAATCCGAGCTGGAGCTTGAGAACCGCAAGCTGGAGGCGCTGGGTCTGCCGACGACGCACGCCCAGGTGCGGGAGATGCGCATGGCGTGGGA
>JAJYAF010000519.1 GCA_021779655.1 Pseudomonadota bacterium | reverse complement strand
GATGTGCTGTTCATCGACGAAATCCACCGCCTGCAACCGGCGATCGAGGAGATCCTCTACCCGGCGATGGAAGATTTTCAGCTCGACCTCATCATCGGCGAAGGTCCGGGCGCCCGGACCGTGCGGATCGATCTGCAACCCTTCACCCTCATCGGCGCCACCACCCGTTCCGCCCTGCTCGCCACCCCGCTGCGCGACCGCTTCGGCATTCCGCTTCGCCTGGTGTTCTATACCCCAGCGGAGCTGGCCGGGATCGTGGCGCGGATGGCGGGCAGGCTCGGCATGAACCTCACGCCCGAAGGGGCGGCGGAAATCGCCCGGCGCTCGCGCGGGACGCCGCGCGTGGCCGGCCGGCTCACCCGTCGCATCCGCGACTTCGCCGCCATCGCCGGGATCGACCCGGTTGACGCCAAGGCGGCGGATGCGGCGCTGGCCCGGCTCGATGTCGACCGGCAAGGGCTGGATGCCATGGACATGCGCTATCTCCGCCGCCTGGCGGAGCACCATCAGGGCGGCCCGGTTGGCGTGGAAACGCTGGCGGCGGCGCTGGCGGAGGCGCGCGATACGCTGGAGGACGTGGTGGAACCCTATCTCATCCAGGAGGGATTCCTGCTTCGCACCAGCCGCGGGCGGATGCTGGGGGAGGCCGGCTGGCGCCATCTCGGCCTGAAGCCGCCGCCAAAAAGCCCTGATCAGCCGGATATGCTGCTCGACGAATGACCGAGATCTTCATCCTCCCCGTACGGGTCTATTATCAGGACACCGATGCCGGAGGCATCGTCTATCACGCCCGCTATCTCCACTTCGCCGAGCGCGGACGCACCGAAGCCCTGCGCGAAATGGGGATTCCCCATGCCGAAATGGTGCGGCGGTACGGCGTGATGTTCGTGGTGCGAACGGTTCACATAGATTATCAGGCGCCTGCGCGAATCGATGAGGAAATCAGGGTCGAGACACGGGTCACCCGGCTGGGCGGGGCTTCCGCGACGCTTTGCCAGGAAATCCGGCGCGACAGCGACTCGCTCGCCATGCTGCAAGTCGGCCTGGCCTGCGCGCGCAGCGGCGATGCCAGGCCGGCGCGCATGCCGGAACCCTGGCGGGTGAGGCTGCTGGCGGCGCTGTGAAGGAATTTGGAGAAAGGGATTTGATGTGGATCAGGCGGTGAACTCGGCGGCATTGGCCGCGCCTTCGGCCAATCTCTCGCTTTGGGGACTGTTCCTGCAGGCGGACATCGTCGTCAAGCTGGTGATGCTGATCCTGCTGCTTGCCAGCGTCTGGGTCTGGGCGATCATCATCGAGAAGACCGTCTCGCTGCGCCGCGTTCATCGCGAGGCCGATGCCTTCGAGGATGAATTCTGGTCCGGCGGCAGCCTTGAGGATCTCTACGAACGCGAAGGCGCGGACCCGGCCACCCCGATCGCCGCGGTATTCGGCGCCGCGATGAACGAATGGCGCCGTTCCACCAAGATCGCGGGGACGGATATCGGCCGCACCGCGATGCGGGAGCGGATAGACCGGGCGATGAACGTGACCATCATGCGCGAGATGGAACGGCTGGAGCGCAACATGATCTTTCTTGCCTCGGTCGGCGCCACCGCCCCGTTCGTCGGTCTGTTCGGCACCGTCTGGGGGATCATGCATTCCTTCTCGGCCATCGCGGCGATGCATAACACCGATCTCGCGGTCGTCGCCCCCGGCATCGCCGAGGCGCTGTTCGCCACCGCGATCGGCCTCGTCGCCGCGATTCCGGCGGTGCTTGCCTATAACAAGCTCAGCAACGATCTGGCCCGCTTCGCCGCCAGGCTGGAAGGCTTCGGCGCCGAGTTCAGCGCCATCCTCTCCCGCCAGACAGAGGAGAAGAAATAGATGGCCGGCGGGTTGATTGGCGGTTCGGGCGGGAGCGGCGGCGGCCGCGCCGGCCGCTACCGGCCGATGGCCGAAATCAACGTCACGCCGCTGGTGGACGTGATGCTGGTGCTGCTCATCGTGTTCATGGTCACCGCGCCGCTCATCACCTCCGGCGTGGACGTGAACCTGCCGCAGGCCAAGGCAAGGCCGGTCAATTCCGATTCCACGCCCATCACGATTTCCGTGAACGCCGACGGGCAGATCTATCTGCAAAAGAGCCAGGTGGAACTCGCCAACCTGCAAGCCACGCTGCAACAGGTGGCGCAGAACAATCCGGATAAGCGGGTGTTCGTGCGCGGTGACGCCACGGTGAATTACGGGTTGATCTCCCAGGTGCTGGCGACCATCACGGATAGCGGTTTCAAGAATATCTCGCTGCTCACCCAGCCGCCGAAGACGGGCGGGCAGTAGACGCGGCAAACCTCGGTAACGCCCAAAGGGTAATGCCCATGAATCCGGGTATGCGCCGCAGCGCGATCATCTCGTTTACCGCCCATGTGCTGATCATCCTGGCGCTGCTCGTCACGCTGCCGGCGCCCCGGCTGAACGAGGCGTCCGAGACCGAGGTGAGCGTGGACGTGGTCGGTCCGTCGGCGCCGCAAATGGCGCATGAGGCGGGCAAGGTGCCCGCGCCGGCCAACACGCCCACCGTGAACAACGCGGCGCTTGCGGAGCGGCAGCCGAAACCGCAAACGATCGTTGCGCCGCCCCCGCCCCCGCCCCCGCCGCCGCCAGCGCCGGAGCAGCCGCCCAAGCTGCCGCAGCCGCCGGCTCCCGCGCCGCCACCG
>JAJYAF010000038.1:1041-11401 GCA_021779655.1 Pseudomonadota bacterium | reverse complement strand
AGTCAGATCGCGGCACAGGACAGCGCCACCAACGTATCCCTTCCCAACCTATACTTTTGTCAAAGAACAAAACGACGGGACAAGTCTCCCGCCGTTGGGATAGCCAGATTATCCAAGCCCGACGAAGATTTCAAGTTCGTGACCGTGCTCGGTGGAGGCAGCATCTAGTCCTTCCGGAAAAGCGCGTCAACCCCGAAAACAAACTTCAAAATAAACTTATCCTCCCAGCGCGCGATCGGTTCGGGTTGACGCGATCAAGCGTCAAGCTGAGCCGTAAATCGCCCGCCAATCCCAGCGCGCCTTGTCATCGACTCTTCGCGTCCCCCGGCGGGCTGGTATTAGCTTCTGATTTTGGCGCGCAGCCGCCCCGCCAGCCCCGCGCAACCGGTCAGCCTCAAGGCTGACCGGTCTAAGATACGTGCTCTCGCCAGCCGAGATACCACTCCGCAAACCGTGGAATGCCTGTTGCCAGCGGGGTTTGTGGTGAATAGCCGCAAAGCGCCGCCAGCGCCGAGATATCGGCCCATGTCTCCACAGGATCGGCTTCCGGCTTGGGGACCTCCTTCACCATGGCCTTGCGCCCCAGCGATTCCTCCAGCAGCCGCACCAGCTCGGTGACATATTCCGGCCGGTTGTTTCCGATGTTGAACAGCCGGTGCTCCGCGGCCTCCGGCGGGTGGTCGAACACGCCCAGTATTCCCGCCACAACGTCGTCGATATAGGTGAAATCGCGCTTGAGCCGACCCTGGCCGTACAATGTAACGGGCGTCCCGGCCATGATAGCATCGGCGAATCCGAAATACGCCATATCCGGCCGCCCCCACGGGCCGTATACGGTGAAAAACCGCAACCCGGTTTGCCGCAGCCCGAACAGATGCGTGTAGGAATGGCTCATCAGCTCATCGGCGCGCTTGGTCGCTCCGTAGAGCGAGGATGGCCGGTCCGCCCTGGCGCCCTCCGAATACGGCATTGCCGTCCCCGTTCCATAAACCGAGGAGGAGCTGGCATAGATCAGATGGCGGATGCCCGGGCTGTGCCGGACAAGCTCAAGCACGGAGAGATGGCCGGTGAGGTTGGCGGCGGCATAGGCGAACGGTTGCTCCAGCGAGTAACGCACCCCTGCCTGCGCGCCGAGATGCACGACCGCCTCCACACCGTTCCCCAACCGGGAAAGCGCCGCGTAATGGGAAAAATCCAACCGTTCGAATGTGAACCGCTTGTGCCGCCGGAGAAGGTCCAGCCGGGCATACTTCAGCCGAACGTCGTAATAGGGGTTGCAATCGTCAATCCCAAGCACGTCCAGCCCGCGCGCGAGCAGCGCCTCACTCAAATGATACCCGATAAAGCCGGCCGCCCCGGTGACCAGCACCCGCATCAGCGCACCAGCCGGTCTTCCAGCAAGCTAAGCACCGCATGGCCGAGTGTGATATGGCACTCCTGCACGCGTGCCGTCTCGGTATCGGGCACCAGCAACACGTGATCGCAATATTCCCGTGCCGCCCCTCCATCCCCGCCCAGCATGCCGACAGTGACAATTCCCATCTGCCGCGCCGCTTTCAGCGCATTGATCACGTTTGCCGAGCGGCCGGAGGTGGTGATCCCGAACAGCACATCGCCGCGCCGCCCCAATCCTTGCAGAGGCCGGGAAAAAATCTGATCGAAACCAAAATCGTTGCCGCCGGCTGTCAGCGCCGCGGGGTCCAGCGTCAAGGCCAGCGCCGGCCAGCTCTCCCGCGCAACGGCCCCGCGCAACCGGATGAGAAGCTCGGCCGCCAGATGCTGCGCATCCGCGGCCGAGCCGCCATTTCCGCAGAACATGAGCTTCCCGCCCGCCCGAATCGCGCCCTCGCAGGCACTGACGATGGCGATGACGGGTCTCGCGTCCCGCGCCAGCGCCAATTTCAACTCCGCTGAGCGGTGCAGCATCACCCTGAACCGCTCGATCTCCGTTTCTTCAGTGAAAATCGCCGCTCCTCCGCTTTTCCAAGCTCAACGAAGCGCCGGGCCGCGTAAAATCAATGCGCCACCCAGCCGCCATCGATCGACAGCGGCACGCCGGTGATCGTCGCGGCAGCATCGGAGCAAAGAAACACCGCCAACGCGCCGATTTCTTCAGGTGTCGTGAATTTCAGCATCGGCTGCGTCTCCTCCAGCATCTTTTTCTTTTCCGTCTCGACATCGGTTCCGGCTTGCTTGGCACGATCCTCCAACTGCCTCTGCACCAGTGGTGTCAACACCCAGCCGGGGCAGATCGCATTGACCGTGATGCCATTATTGGCAAGCTCCACGGCGGCCACCTTCGTTGCGCCGACCACGCCATGCTTGGCCGCGACATAGGCGACCTTGAACGGGCTTGCCACCAGGCCGTGCGCCGAAGCGATATTGATAATCCGGCCCCATTTGCGGCGCTTCATCCCCGGGATCGCCGCCCTCATGCCATAGAACACTGCCGAAAGGTTAATCGCGATGATGGATTCCCATTTCGCTTCGGGAAATTCCTCAATCGGCGCCACGAACTGAATCCCGGCGTTGTTGACCAGGACATCCAGGCTGCCCAGTTCGGTCTCTGTCTTCTTCACGATCGCCGCGACCTGGTCCGGCTTGCTGAGATCCGCGCCATCATAGGCAACCCTTATTTTGAACTCCTGAGCAAGCCCGGCTCGCAGCTTCTCAATCTCTCCCGCATCGCCAAATCCGTTCAACATGATGTCGGCGCCCTCGGCCGCCAGCGCCCGGGCGATTCCATGGCCTATCCCGCTCGTCGAACCCGTAACCAGAGCCACCTTGCCTTTAAGCGCCATCTTCCATTCCTTCTTCAAATATCTGCCATGTTAAATTTGGTGCCAGTTAAATTTAGTGCCAGCCGCGGCCAACCCCGTCCGCGAAACGAAGCCCTTTCGCCAATTTTTTAATCGCCTTTTTTCCCAGATTGCGCGATCCCCAGCAATTCATCAACTCCCGCGCCGGGCATTTCCAGAATATTGGACCATCGGGGCCTGTCCTTTGCCACCACTGCGCCACGCAGATATACATAAAATTCATAGCACACGATATAACTACCTGATTCAGGGTTACTTCCCGGTTTTTGCCCTATATGAACAGACCGCTGGCAGGTTTCCGCATCGGAGCACACTATATGGATATGGCAATCAGGAATTTCTCGCATCTTAGCGAGCCCCTCGACTCGATCAAGATAAAGGGCCGGCCGCCCGGCTGCGATGAAATCAGCCTGCTCCTCCAGGGTGGCGGCGCGCTCGGCGCTTATCAGGCCGGGGTGTACCAGGCGCTGCACGAAGCGGGGGTGGAGCCGGATTGGCTCGTGGGCGTTTCCATCGGCGCCATTAATTCCGCCATCATCGCGGGCAACCCGGCCGAAAAGCGTCTTGAGCGGCTGGAGGAGTTCTGGACCACGGTTACCGCCAACGACCCTTACACCGTCTGGCCGGACGGTGATTGGCCGCGAAAGATGCGCAATGCCCTTTCGGCCACCAATACCATCCTGTTTGGTCAGCCCGGCTTTTTTCGGCCCAATATCATCAATGCCTGGCTCGCACCGCGCGGCTCGCGCATGGCAACCTCGTTCTACGATTCATCGCAGCTATATGCGACTCTGAACAAGCTGGTGGATTTCGAGCTGATCAATAGCGGCAAAACCCGGTTTGCGGTCGGCGCCGTGAATGTCGCAACGGCAAATTTCGTTTACTTCGACAATGCCACTATCGATATCGGCCCGCATCATATCATGGCCAGCGCCGCACTGCCGCCCGCCCTTCCCATGGTGCGGATCGGCCAGAATTATTATTGGGATGGTGGCCTGGTTTCCAATACGCCCCTGTTGCATTTGCTGGAAAATTGCGGGTCGCAGAACACCCTGGTCTTCCAGGTCGATCTCTTCAGCGCACGCGGCGGGCTCCCGCGGGACATGGCGGAAGTTCTCACCCGCCAGAAAGACATCCATTACTCCTCCCGAACCCGGACGACAAACGATAATTACATGCGCCTCCATAAAATGCAGCAGAACCTGCGCGACGTGCTGGCGCTTGTCCCGGACGACAAACTCACCCCCGAGCTGCAAAAACAAAAAGCCGATCTGGAACGCCTGCCTGCCATCAACATCATGCAGCTGATCTATCGCCAGAAAGCCTATGAGGGCGGGGCGAAAGATTATGAATTCAGCCGGCTTTCGATGAAGGAACATTGGCGCAGCGGCTATTTCGATACGTGCAACACGCTGCAACATCGCGATTGGCTGGATATGTCCACCATCGGCGATGGGATCACCACGCACGACATTCATCGTGAGCGTGGCGATTAAATCTCCAAGGCAGCGGCCCGGTGCCGCGCCTTCGCGATGGTCTCCGATCATTTCGGTACCACGTGAAATAACGATGGAGCCGCTAGCTTGAACGACCTGTTTTCGGCGACGCCGGATGAAAAATACTCGGCCAAGGACATCGAGATTCTGGAAGGGCTGGAACCCGTACGGCGGCGGCCCGGCATGTATATCGGCGGCACCGACGAGAACGCCCTGCACCATCTTGCCGCGGAGATTCTGGACAACGCGATGGATGAGGCCGTTGCCGGCCATGCCACGGTGATCGATGTCTCGTTAAATGCCGGCAACAGCCTGACCATTCGGGATAACGGCCGCGGCATTCCCATAGACCCGCACCCGAAGTTCAAAAACATTTCGGCACTTGAGGTTGTTTTCACGACCCTGCATTCGGGCGGCAAATTCTCCGGCAAAAGCTATGCCACGTCCGGCGGGCTGCACGGCGTCGGCTCTTCCGTCGTCAACGCCCTGTCTTCGAGCCTGGTGGCCGAGGTGGCGCGGGACAAGCGGCTGTGGCGCCAGGAATATGCCCGTGGCAAGCCGCTAACCAAGCTGATCGACGCCGGACCGGTTCACAACCGCCGCGGCACCACCATTCGCTTCACGCCGGACCGGCAGATTTTTGGCGACAAGCTGTTTCAGCCCGCCCGGCTTTTCCGGCTGTGCCGGTCCAAAGCCTATCTGTTCCGCGGCGTTCATATAAAATGGTCTTGCGAGGCGGGGCTGCTTGGAACCGATGCCGAGACGCCGGCGGCGGCCGACCTGCATTTTCCGGGCGGGCTGCGCGATTCGCTTGAGGTCGAGCTCGGCGATGCTCCGCGCGTTCTGCCGGCCATCTGGGCGGGCGAGGCGAACCTTCCCGGCGCGCCGAACGGAATGCCGCAAGGCCGGCTGGAATGGGCGTGCGCATGGCTTGAGCAGGGCGAATCGATGCTCACGACCTATTGCAACACCATTCCCACCCCGCTGGGGGGCACGCACGAAGCGGGTTTCCGCCTGGCGCTTCTGAAAGGGCTGCGCGCCTGGGCGGAAACACGAGGAATGAAGCGCGGAACGCAAATCGTCGCTGAAGACATTTTCGGCGCGCTTGCGGCCAAGTTCTCTCTTTTTATCCGCGACCCCCAATTCCAGGGGCAGACAAAGGAAAAGCTTACCTCGCCGGAAGCGAGCCGGCTCGCCGAAACTTCGCTACGAGACCGTTTCGATCATTTTCTCGCCGGCGATCCGCAGGCCGCCGATAATCTGCTTGCCTTCATCATCGGCCGGGCGGAGGAGCGGATTCGCCGTCGTGAAGCCAAGGACACCGTGCGCAAATCCGCGACACGCCGCTTACGCTTGCCGGGAAAATTAACCGACTGCGCCAGGGAGAATGCGCAAGGAACCGAAATCTTCCTGGTGGAGGGCGATTCCGCGGGCGGCTCCGCCAAGCAGGCGCGGGACAGAAACACGCAGGCAATTCTTCCTTTGCGCGGCAAAATCCTCAATGTGGCCGCTGCCTCCGCCGACCGGCTGCGGCAGAACCAGGAACTGAAGGATTTGATCGAGGCGCTGGGCTGCGGCGCGGGCGCTAGCTTCAGCCTCAGCGGCCTGCGCTACGAACGCGTTATCATCATGACCGACGCGGATGTCGATGGCGCCCATATCGCCAGTCTGCTGATGACATTCTTCTACCGCGAATTACCGGAATTGATCCGGCATGGGCATGTCTACCTTGCCCAGCCGCCACTCTATCGTCTGACACATGGCACAAAAAGCATTTATGCGATGGACGATGCCGCGAAGGAGCGCTTGCTTAAAAACTTCAAACCCGGCGCCAGGGTGGATGTCAGCCGCTTCAAAGGCTTAGGAGAAATGCCGCCCGCGATTTTGAAGGAGACCACGATGGATCCGGCCCGCCGCACCCTGCTGCGGATCGTGGCCGCCCCCGAGTCGCGCGCGCTCACCTCGGAACGAGTCGAAAGCCTGATGGGCAAGCGCCCGGAGCTTCGTTTTCAGTTCATCCAGGAAAACGCCCGCAACGCGCAGGAATTGGACATCTGAACGCGTGCGCCGTCCAGGCTCGTCCGCCTAAAATGCAGTTGTGCTATCTGGGGTTCAACTTCACGCCGCTTGAATTGTCAGCCCGCACGCCTGCGCTAACACCACGTTTTTAGAAAAATGTTTGGTATCTTGCCTAGTAAAAAAGACGCGGTGAAAAAAAGACCCGGTGGAAACGAACTCGAATTGCATCGCCCCGTCTCCCCGATCGATTCGGTCGAATTATGCCTCACACGACTTTCTTGAGCGACGGCGACGCCTTGAAACGCACGGTCTTGCCGGCCTTTACCTTGATTTCATCGCCGGTGCGGGGATTAACGCCCTTGCGCGCCTTGGTTTTGCGCACGGTAAACGTGCCGAAGCTGGGCAATGTAAACTTGCCGTTCTTTTTCAGGTCCTTGATGATGGCCTCGATCAGATCGGCAGCTGCGCGATTTGCCGCGACCCCGGTAACTTCAGCGGAATTGCGAATCACTTCTGCTATGAACGCTTTAGACATTGGCTAGCCTCTCTCCTGCTTGTGGGCGCCGTCAGGGAAACCCGCGGGCCGCGATTTATGTTAAGGTAAAACTGGATTATGTTAAAGCAAAACCTCCGGCCGCGCATCGACTTCGCCGGCATGTTTCCAAAACAGTAGCCTCAGCCAAGGAAAAATGCCATACCCGGAAACAGCGTTTTGGTCCTCATTTCCCGACATTTTTGAATAATAATTCTGTGTGCATTGCAAAACGATGCGGAAATGGTGCCCAGGACTGGAATTGAACCAGTGACACTGCGATTTTCAGTCGCATGCTCTACCAACTGAGCTACCTGGGCACAGCCTTTCATCCGCCAAGTGGTGCTGTCACAGGGAATTGAACCCTGGACCTCTTCATTACCAATGAAGTGCTCTACCCCTGAGCTATGACAGCGCATCTCGGCAGCCCGCCTATATATCCCGTTTCCGGAACACGCAATATGCCTTGGCCCTTGACGTCCCCCGATCCTCCCGGCTTGAACAATCCATGGCGAATCCTTCAACACAGGCTCCCGACAAGCCCGGGGCAGAACCCGCCGCTCAGGATACGCCCAAGGCGCGGGCGGTAGAGCAGGCCCGCCGGGAGGCGGCCGCGCTGCGTGCCAACCTCCGGCGCCGCAAAGCGCAGACAAGCGCCCGGGCCACTCCAGTTCCTGAAAAGGCGCCTGAATAATGCCCGTGATGCCGGATCACTGGATTCGCAAAATGGCGCGGGAGTCCGCCATGATCGAGCCGTTTGTGGAAACCCAGAAGCGCGACGGGGTGATCTCCTATGGGCTGTCCTCCTATGGCTATGACGCGCGCTGTGCCGACCACTTCAAAATTTTCACCAATGTGGATAGCGCGATCGTGGACCCGAAGGCGTTCAATCCGGCAAGTTTCGTGGACCGTACCGGCCCGGTTTGCATCATTCCGCCGAACAGCTTCGCCCTTACCCACACTCTGGAATATTTCAGGGTCCCCCGTGATATCCTGGTAATCTGCCTGGGCAAATCCACTTATGCCCGCTGTGGCATCATTGTGAACGTGACCCCCCTGGAACCCGAATGGGAGGGCCAGGTCACCATCGAAATTTCCAATACCACCCCGCTGCCCGCCAAAATCTATGCCGGCGAGGGCATTTGCCAGTTTTTGTTTCTGCAGGGCGCCTCGCCTTGCGAGACTTCCTACGCGGACAAGGCGGGCAAATATATGGGACAGCGCGGCGTCGCGCTGCCGCGGATGTAGTCATGGCGAATATCAGAATCCTTGGCGGCACGCCGCTTTCCGGCAGCATCAGCATGTCGGGCGCGAAAAACGCCGCCCTGCCGCTCATGACCTGTGGTCTGCTCACCGATGAGCGGCTCATTCTCTCCAACGTGGCGAAGCTTGTTGATCTCCAAACCATGGCAGAGCTGCTGGCCGGCCACGGCATCGAGGTCCGTCCGGTGGCGGAAGATGGCCGGACGCTCGCCATCGGCGGCTGTATTACCAATACCGAGGCGCCTTATGAAATCGTAAGCAAGATGCGCGCCTCCATTCTGGTGCTGGGCGCCCTGCTCGCCCGCTGCCGGGAGGCGCGGGTTTCGCTGCCTGGCGGCTGCGCGATCGGAACCCGGCCCGTCGATCTGCACCTCAAGGGCCTGGAGGCCATGGGCGCCGTCATCAAGCTCGATGCGGGATACGTCAATGCCACCGCCCCAAATGGTCTTCATGGCGCCAATATCGTGTTTCCGTTCGTCTCCGTCGGCGCCACGGAGAATCTCCTGATGGCGGCAAGCCTCGCCGATGGCGTGACGGTACTGAAGAACGCCGCGCGCGAGCCGGAAATCCGCGACCTGGCGCACTGCCTCACCGCGATGGGTGCCAAGATCACGGGCATCGGCACCGATACGCTGACAATTCACGGGCAGAAATCCCTGCACGGCACCCGCCATGAAATTTTGCCGGACCGGATCGAAACAGGCACCTATGCCTGCGCCGCCGCCATTACCGGCGGCAAGCTCTTCCTTGAAAACGCCAGGGCGGATGACCTGACCGCCGTGCTTGCCGCGCTAACCGAGGCCGGGGTCGTCATCACGCCGGGAGAAAACGGTTTCTGGGTCGAACGCAAAAACGGTCTGCACGGCATAGACGTGATGACAGAGCCTTATCCCGGCTTTCCTACCGACATGCAGGCACAGTTCATGGCGCTGATGGCGGTGGCCGAAGGTGCTTCGATGATCAGCGAGACGATTTTCGAAAACCGTTTCATGCACGTACCGGAGCTCAATCGCATGGGTGCGCGCATCAACGCGCATGGTTCCTCAGCCATCATTCGTGGCGTGCCTTCTCTCTCCGGTGCCCAGGTAATGGCAACGGATTTGCGCGCCTCGGTTTCCCTGGTGCTGGCCGGGCTTGCCGCCCGCGGAGAAACCACGATCAGCCGCGTCTATCATCTGGATCGCGGCTATGAGGCGGTCGAGCAGAAACTCGCCGGCTGCGGCGCACGCATCGAGCGCATAGCATGACCGCGCCGCGCTTCATGAGGAAACCGCTGGCCGCGCTGCGTGGACGATGCTAAGGCCCCGCCATGTCCGTCGTCCTTGCTTTGCCGAAAGGCCGCATCCTCGATGAATGCGCCCCGATCCTGGCCAAAGCCGGGATCGTGCCGGCGACGGATTACCGGGATGAAGGCAGCCGGCGCCTGCGCTTTCCCACAAATCACCCGGAACTCGACGTCATTCGTGTCCGTTCGTTCGATGTCGCCACCTTCGTTGCGTTCGGCGGCGCGGAGATCGGCATCTGCGGCGGCGATGTGCTGATGGAATTCGATTATCAGGAAGTTTACGCCCCGCTTGATCTCGGCATCGGCCATTGCCGCATCTGTGTCGCGGAGCCTGAGGACGATTCCGGCCTCACCCGTTTTTCCGAAATTTCCAGCGTCCGTGTCGCCACGAAATATCCGAACGTCACCCGCCGGCATTTCGCGGGCAAGGGCGTCCAGGCCGAAATCGTCGCGCTCAACGGCTCCATGGAACTCGCCCCCGGGCTTGGTCTTGCGCGGCTCATCGTCGATCTCGTGCAGACCGGCGGCACGCTGAAGGCCAATGGCCTTGTGGAGAAGGAGCTGATCGCGCAGGTCACGTCCAAGCTCATCGTCAATCGCATCGCCCTGAAAACCCGGCCGGATGAAATCGGCGGCTGGATTGAGAGGTTCCGCGCGGCCCTGGCCCTCCCATGCGCCGTCTGAATACCGCGACAGCGGATTTCGAAACCGCTTTCGCATCCCTGCTCGCCCGCGCCACAACTGAACCGCGGGTAGCGGAAGCCGTGCGCGAGATCATCGCCCGTGTCCGCCGCGATGGCGATACGGCCCTGGTGGATTTGACAAGCCGCTTCGACCGCGCGCGGCTCGATATTGCCGATCTTGCGGTCAAGCCCGAGGAAATCGAAGCCGCGACCGATGGCATTGCGGCGGATCTGCGCGGCGCCCTCCAGCTTGCCGCCTCCCG
>JAJYAF010000038.1:0-1031 GCA_021779655.1 Pseudomonadota bacterium | reverse complement strand
CAATTCACCGACAATGCCGGCGTCACCCTTGGCCTGCGCTGGCGGCCGCTCGATGCCGTCGGTCTCTACGTTCCCGGCGGCAAAGCCGCATACCCGTCCTCCGTCCTGATGAATGCAATACCCGCGAGGGTTGCCGGCGTTTCGCGCATCGCCATGTGCGTTCCGGCGCCCGGCGGCATGCTCAATCCGCTTGTTCTCGCCGCGGCGCGGCTTGCCGGAATTACGGAAATCTACCGGATCGGCGGTGCCCAGGCCATCGCGGCGCTGGCTTACGGCACCGCGCTCATCGCGCCCGTGGACCGCATCGCCGGGCCCGGCAATGCCTATGTGGCGGAGGCCAAGCGCCAGGTTTTCGGCCAGGTCGGCATCGATTCCATCGCCGGCCCGTCGGAGGTGCTGATCCTCGCCGATACGCGCAACAACCCTGAACATCTCGCCTACGACCTGCTGGCACAGGCCGAACATGACGAAGCCGCCCAGTCCATCCTGATCACGGAGGATGCCCGGTTTGCCGATGCCGTGGCCAACGCGGTCGCCCGGGCGCTCACCACCCTGCCGCGCGCCAACATCGCCGGCGCGAGCTGGCGCGATCACGGAGCGATCATTCTCGTGCGCGACTGGGCAGAGGCCGTGGACCTCGCCAACCGGATCGCGCCCGAGCATCTTCAGATCATGGTGGCGCATCCTGAGCAGATATTCGCGGGTATCCGGCATGCCGGCGCGGTATTCCTCGGGCGGGATTGTCCGGAAGCAATCGGCGATTATGTCGCCGGTCCCAACCATGTTCTTCCCACTTCCGGCACCGCCCGCTTCGCCTCCGGCCTTTCCGTCTATGATTTTCTCAAGCGCACAAGCTGGGTCTCCCTCGGGCAGGGCGCGCTATCCCGAATCGGCCCGGCCGCCGCTTCGCTCGCCACCGCCGAAGGTCTGGATGCCCATTCGCGATCCGTCGCCATTCGTCTGTCCCATCCGGGTATTGCCTGAAACTTGATCTTCGGCCTATTTCTGCCCATCTGATCGAAGCGCAAATC
>JAJYAF010000518.1 GCA_021779655.1 Pseudomonadota bacterium | reverse complement strand
GGATCGCCATTGCCGCCTTGCGCGCCGCCGCGCCCCGTGTGCCGGAGCATGCTTATGGAACCGGGCTGGCCACGGCGCAATGGCCGGCACGGCTCCAGCAATTGCGGGGCAGGCTGGCGGGCCTGCTGCCCGAAAATTCCAGCCTGTTCCTGGACGGAGCCCATAATCCCGGCGGCGCGCTGGCGCTGGCCACCCAGCTCGACCGCTGGGCGGGACCCACGATTCTGGTGGTGGGCATGAAAGACAGCAAGGATGTGGCGGCGTTTCTGCGGCCGCTGCTGCCGCGCGCCGGCGCGATCTATGCCGTGGCCGAGCCGGACCAGCATATGGCGCTGCCTGTTGCGGAAATCATCGCGGCCTCCGGCGGGGTGGCCCGCCCAGGCCCGGACGTCGCGGGCGCGCTCCGGCAGATTGCCGTACCCTCACGGGTGCTGATCTGCGGCAGCCTGTACCTTGCGGGTGAGGTGCTGAAACTGGATTCGGGTCCGGGACGACTGGCCGCGCCATAAGACTTTGATTTCGCGCGCGGCCGCCCCGCCAACCCCGCGCGCATAAGGCTTTGATTTCGCGCGCGGCCGCCCCGCCAACCCCGCGCGCATAAGGCTTTGATTCCGCGCGCGGCCGCCCCGCCAACCCCGCGCGCGTTTATCAGCGCCGGTTGAGCGCGATACAGGCTCTATCAGGGTTCGAACGGCGTCTCCACGGGGGCAAGGCTTTTCATCAGGTCGAACATCCGCTTGCGTACCGCAGGGTCGGTGATCCGGTAATAGGCGCGGACCAGCTCCAATGTCTCCCGCTTGGTGAGGTTCTCATCGACCCCGTTGGAAAACGGCTCCTGCGCCTCGGAGAAGCCCTGGGTTCGGCCGCGCGGGCCGGAAACCGGCATCGTATCCATACCCTCGGGCATATCCTCGAAGAAAAAGCTGATCGGCACGTCAAGCACGCGGGAAATATCAAACAGCCGGGACGCTCCCACGCGATTGACGCCCCGCTCGTATTTCTGGACCTGCTGGAAGGTCAGCCCCAGCGCATCGCCGAGACGTTCCTGGGACATCCCCAGAAGCGTCCGCCTCAGCCGGATTCTCGACCCCACATGCACATCGATCGGACTGGGCCGGCTTTCCCGTTCGGATCTTTCAGGTGTCTCTTCGGACATCGGAAATCAACTCCAAGAGATGGCGGCAATAGAATGGCAACCAACCGCTCACAATAAAAAACAACTTCGCCGCCATTTTGGCGCCAAACTTGGCCTGCAAAACGTAGGCCAACCGTGGACCACGCGTGTTGAGGCCAGCCTTTTAGCCGGAAATTCGAGCCTTGAACAATACAAATATTCAAAAAAAATTACAATAAATAGACGAATTTTGGTGCCTTTTAGGATTTTACCGCGACTGGATCCGAAGCTTTCGCCAAAAAAGCCGGAACCAGGGACGCGAAAATAGATAGCCGGCGACGATACAGAGCACGGCGAGCACCAGCGGCACCGCAAGCCCGAACCGCGCGTAGAAGGTGGCCGGCAGGGCGCCGGGCAGCGCGCCGATAAGCACGCCCTGCCCGCCGAGCGGCAGCAGGCCCGTCACATGGCCAAAACCATCGAAAATCGCGGTGATGCCGGAATTCGCGTCCCGCACGAGCGGCAGCCCCTCCTCGACCGCCCGCAGCCGGGCGTCGGCGAAATGTTGCCGTGGACCTGCGGTGTCGCCGAACCAGGAATCGTCGGTCACGTTGACCAGGAATTGCGGCCGGTGTTGCTCGTCCACGATCTCTCCGGTGAAAATCGCCTCATAGCAGATCAGGGGGCCAAACGACGGCAGGCCTGGGACGACCAGCGTTTCAGGTCCGGGGCCGGGCATAAATCCGCTCCCCAGCACATCCGGCGTGATTTTCACGGGTATCCAGCGGGGCATATACTCGCCGAACGGCACGAGCTTCCATTTGTCGTAAACCGCGGCCGGCGGCCCGGGGCCGTCGGTCACGACGATGGCGTTGCGGAAATCCGCGCTGCCTGCCATCCGCAACGATCCGGCGATCACCGGCAGGCTGCCGGTCACGGCGGCCAGCTGCGCGCGGGCCGCCGCATCGGTATCCAGCAGCCAGGGGCTTGCGCCTTCCGGCCAGACCACCGCGTCCGCTCCCGCCTGGACGCCGGCGCGACTCATCGCCAGCAGCGTGTGCCAGCGCGCCAGGAGGGAAGCACGGTCATAACTGCCGGGCACGGGGAAATCCGGCTGCAACAGGGCCAGGCGAAGGCCGGTGGACGCCACGTCCTTGCGCCCCGCCAGATGCGCGGCGCCATAGCCGCCCCAAAGTATCAGCAACGCCAGGGCCGCCGTGAGGCCGCGCGCGCGGAACAGCGGCAGGCCGGCGATGAAGACGGTCAGCAGGGTCAGGCCATGCACCCCGATCAGCGCGGCGGGCTGGATGAAAATATCCCCCGCGGCGCCCGGGATCGCCCAATCCGTGCCCCAGAGGTTCCAGGGAAAGCCGGTAAAGGCGAACTGGCGCACGAGGTCGGAAATGACCCAGGCGCCGGAGAATACCAGAAGGCGGCCAACCCCCGCCGGTATTTTCCAAGCCGCCCATGCGGGGACGATGCTGTAAAACGCGACAGCTCCGGCCAGCAGCGGCGCGGCCAGGGGAACCAGCCACCAGAAGACCTGCGCCTCCGTCAGGATCGGCTCGGTAATCCAGTATAAC
>JAJYAF010000517.1 GCA_021779655.1 Pseudomonadota bacterium | reverse complement strand
AACCCCTCCGCCGCGCAGCGGGAGCTCAGCCTTGACGACTACCGGACCAAGGGCGTGATGGCCGCGATAGACGCCGTGCAGGCGATCAGCGGTTCGGATAAAATCCATGCCACAGGCTATTGCCTTGGCGGCACGCTGCTCACCATCGCCGCCGCCGCCATGGCCCGCGCCAACGACGAGCGGCTGGCGAGCCTCTCCCTGCTCGCGGCACAGACCGATTTCACCGAGGCCGGGGAGCTGCAGCTTTTCATCAGCGAGGCGCAGCTGGCGTTTCTTGATGATCTGATGTGGAAGCAAGGCTATCTGGACTCGGCGCAGATGGCCGGGGCTTTCCAGATGCTGCGCTCCAACGATCTGATATGGTCGCGGCTGATCCGCCGGTATTACCTGGGCGAGGAAGACGCACCCAACGATATGATGTCCTGGAACATGGACGCGACGCGCATGCCCTACCGGATGCATTCGGAGTATCTCTGGCACCTGTTCCAGAACAACAACCTGGCCGAGGGGCGCTTCCCCGCCGGCGGCAATCCGGTATCGGTTCATGATATTTCAGTGCCGATTTTTGCGGTCGGCACGGAGAGCGACCACATCGCGCCCTGGCGTTCGGTGCATAAGCTGCATCTGCTCAACCCGGGAGACATCACCTTCGTCCTCACCTCCGGCGGGCATAATGCCGGCATCGTCAGCGAGCCGGGCCATCCGCGCCGCCATTACCGCAGCCTGCGCCACCTGCCCGAAAGCCACTACCACGCGCCCGATGAGTGGCTGCAGCTTGCCACCCTCACCGAAGGCTCCTGGTGGCCGGCCTGGGCCGCCTGGCTCGACACGCATTCCTCCGCCCCGGTGCCGCCGCCGCCCATGGGCAATGCGAAAGCCGGGTACAAATGCCTGGAACCCGCGCCCGGACAATACATTCTGCAACGATAGAGGCCGCAAATGCATGCCATGCTCCTGAGGCAGCCCGGCACCGCGCTTGAATGGACCGAACTGCCGGACCGCCTGCCCGGCTACGGCGAAATAAGGGTGAAAATCGGCGCCTGCGGCGTCTGCCGGACGGATCTGCATGTGATCGACGGCGAATTGACGCATCCGAAGCTGCCAATCATTCCGGGGCATGAGATCGTCGGGCGGATCGACGCGCTGGGTGATGGCGTGGAGGGGCTGCGGCTGGGCGAGCGGGTGGGTGTGCCGTGGCTTGGGCATACCTGCGGCGTTTGCCCCTATTGCACCGGCGGGCACGAGAATTTATGCGATGCCCCGCTGTTCACCGGCTACACGCGTGATGGCGGCTACGCCACCGCCTGCATCGCCGACGCGCAATATGCCTTCCCTCTGGGCGAGGAGGGCAGCGATGCCGCGCTGGCGCCGCTGCTCTGCGCGGGGCTGATCGGCTGGCGCGCGCTTGGCATCGCGGGAAAAGGCAAAACCCTGGGCTTGTACGGGTTTGGCGCCGCCGCGCATATCGTGGCGCAGATCGCCCGCTGGCAGGGCCGCGCGGTGTATGCCTTCACCCGGCCGGGAGATGACGCCTCGCAGACATTCGCCCGGCAACTGGGCGCGGTCTGGGCCGGCGGCTCGGACACGCCGCCGCCCGAACCGCTGGACGCGGCGATCATTTTCGCCCCCGCCGGCGAGCTTGTGCCGCTGGCGCTGCGGGCCGTGCGCAAAGGCGGGCGCGTGGTGTGCGCGGGCATCCACATGAGCGCCATTCCAGGCTTCCCCTACCGGCTGCTCTGGGAAGAGCGGCAGCTTGTCTCGGTGGCCAATCTCACCCGCCAGGATGGGGTCGAGTTTCTGCGTCTGGCGCCGGAAATCGGCATCATCACGCACACCACCCTCTACCCGCTGCGCCAGGCCAACCAGGCGCTGGATGATCTGCGCGCCGGCCGGCTGGAGGGGGCGGCCGTGCTCATCCCCGCGCTGCGCGCCGGATCCTCTGGCGCATAAAACGCGCGCATAAAAAAACGGCGCCCGTTGCGGGGCGCCGTTCGCGGCCAGCCAACCGGCGGCCAGTTGCCGATTACTCGGCGGTTTCGCGCTTGGAGATGTCCTCGCCCGTCGCCTGGTCAACCTGCTTCATCGAGAGCTTGACCTTGCCGCGGTCATCGAAGCCGATGACTTTCACCTTCACGCTATCACCCTGCTTGACGATATCGGTGGTCTTGGCAACGCGGGTGGCGGCGAGTTCGGAGATGTGCACCAGCCCGTCCTTCGCCCCCAGGAAGTTCACGAAGGCGCCGAAATCGGCGGTCTTCACAACCTTGCCGTTGTAGATCACGCCGACTTCCGGCTCGGCGATGATGCCGCGGATCTTGTCGATTGCCGCCTGCGCCTTCTTGTCGTCGCTGGCCGCGATCTTCACCGTGCCGTCGTCCTCGATGTCGATCTTCGCGCCGGTCTGCTCGACGATCTCGCGGATCACCTTGCCGCCGGTGCCGATGATGTCGCGGATCTTGTCCTTGGGCACCTGGATCACGGTGATCTTCGGCGCGTTGGAGGACACGCCCTCACGGCCGGAGGTCAACGCCTTGGCCATTTCGCCCAGGATGTGCAAACGCCCGCCCTTGGCCTGCTCCAGCGCGATTTTCATGATCTCGGGCGTGATGGAGGTGATCTTGATGTCCATCTGCAGCGAGGTCACGCCGGCTTCGGTTCCGGCCACCTTGAAGTCCATGTCGCCGAGGTGATCCTCGTCGCCC
>JAJYAF010000516.1 GCA_021779655.1 Pseudomonadota bacterium | reverse complement strand
AAAAAACGGCCGTCCGTTTCGGGCGGCCGTTGTCCATTGTGCCAGCGCGATACGGTCAGGCGACGTCGCTGTCTCCGTCACCGCCGAAGTCATCCGAGTCAAGATCCTCGTCGTCACCATCGTCGCTAGAGGCGGTGTCAAGAAATCCCGCGCGCGAACTGTCATCGGCGCGATCGGCGGATGTGCCGATGTCGCTGATCCCGGCTTCGCGCGCGAGACTGTTGCTGGACTGATCCGTCCACGGACTTTGGCCGGTGGCTTTCTCCGCCACTGCTCCGCTATCGCCGAAGCCGTAACGGCTGCCCCCCATCATCGAGCGGATGCTGTTGAGCAGCAGCGACCCGCCGACCACCCCGGCTGCTGCGGCCGCCGCGGTTCCCAGAAATGAGCCGCCACCGCCGATCGGGGCCTGCGGCGCGCCATATGACTGCCCATAGGGCGGCTGCCCGTAAGGTCCTTGATCATACCCTCCCGGAGACGGCACCTGCTGCATGACCTGTCCGCTGTTCCAGACCGGACGGTTGCCGACTTCGGGCGGTCGCACATTCGGCACCGAGCCGTGCGCCTGGTTTTGCCCGAAGATGGTATCGCGCATCGAATCGAGGAATCCGCCGGCGTGATCCGGTTGCGGCGCGCCAGCCGCCTCCAATTCCTGGATACGGCTGTTCGCGCGCTTGAGCGCTTCGTCCTGCACCAGGACCGTTTGCACCAGCGCGTAAACGGCGTTGGGCGCGGCGCGCAGGCCCTGCGCGATCGCGGCAGTGGCGTCCGGATCGCGTGGCGCGCCCTCCATCTTTGAAAGCCGGCCGAAAAGGTCGTCAACCAGTTGGCGTTCCTGCGGCGTCATTGAACTCTCCCTCGCTTCCAAGCGCCGGGGAGATGTAGGCGCCTTTTGTGTCGCAAGTAGTGCTGTCGGGGATTAAATTTATGTAGGCGACACGGCGTTCGATCGGATACCGGATTTTTGCGCGGGAATGTACCCATGTGATTGATTGCCCGCCGGAAAATGCGCCGGATATTCCCCGGAATTTCAGCCCAGGGTAATATTGTTCGTGGCCAGCAATGGCTGGAACGTATCTCCGCCGAGAAACTCGTATTCGCGTTCGCGCTGGACCGTCAGCGGATCAAGGCTGACAAGGATATCATCCACCACCCCCGGGTGACACATGATGACGCCGGCTTCGGGCAGTCCATCGAGGAATTGCTGCATCAGCGTCCCGAAATCGGGCTGTCGGGAAAAGTCGTAAGCACCCTCGAACCCCGGGTTGAACGGGACATCGGCCCGCGAGGCGCGGCGGCGGAATTGCGCGCTCAAAGCGTCAAGAACCAGTGCCTTGGGCGTGCCGAGCCGCTGAACCAGGGGTTGATTGCGGCCGCACTGGCGAACCCAGGCGTTGGGCGCATTCTCATTCACCGCCGCCAGGAAGGCGTCGCGCACGCCTGGAAACAGCTGCGCATGCTGGTGGCCGTCGACAAAGTCCGGGGCACGGCCGAACAATTCGCCAAAGGTCGAAAATTGCACCATCAACTCCGTGCGGATGACTTCAGGATCGAGCCTTCTCATCAGGCCAGCGCGCAGCAGTTTCGGAAATGGCAGGAATAAGCCGCCGTCGATCGGCTTGAAGTGCATCGTCAACGGCTGAAATGGCGCCGTCAGGGTGACATGGAGGCCGATGGCGCAGCGCGGACTATTCGTGGCTGCGGCCTTGAGCGCGCTCACTTCGTCACGGCCGATTGCCGGCCCGACCACCATGACCGACGTGGCATTGAGACGGCCGCGCTCGATCAGGTCGCGAATGGCGCGGTTGACGCCGGGACCGATACCGTAATCATCGGCGCATAACCAAATGCGGCGCGGCGGCAGCGGCGGCGCGGCATCGCTCATTCGGCGGCGGTCCTTTCGCCGGCGCCGGCATCGATTCTCACCTCAGTGCGCTTCTCGCTGTGCTCGGCGACGAAATAGATCGGACGCGCCTTCAGCTCGGAAAGGATCTTCCCGATATATTCGCCGACGATGCCGATCATGATGAGCTGCACGCCGCCGATGGTCATGAGGCCGACCACCAGCGAGGGATAGCCGGGAACCGACTTTCCATCCACCCAGGTTTCCCACAGGATCGAGAGACCGAACAGGAAGGCGCCGGTAGCGAGCAAGACCCCGAGCAGGCTGGCAAATCGCAGCGGCGCCACCGAGAACGATGTCAGCCCTTCGATCGAAAGCCCGACCAGCCGGCCGGCGCTGAACGTGGTGGTACCGTGCGCGCGGGCCGCGGGCTCATAGTCGACGCGGATCTGGCGGAAGCCGATCCAGCTGGCAAGGCCCTTGAAAAAGCGATTGCGTTCAGGGAGCTGACGCAGGGCCGCCGCCGCGCGCGGCGACAGCAGGCGAAAGTCGCCGGCATCCTCCGGGATCTTCTGTCGTGCGCCCCAGTTGATCAGCGCGTAGAAGCCGCGGACGGCAAGCCGCCGCAGCAGGGATTCGTTGTCGCGATGCGCCTTGGCGGTATAGACCACGTCGTAGCCGTCATCGATCCAGTGACCGACAAGCTTCTCGACGAGGTCGGGTGGATGCTGGCCGTCGCCGTCCATGAACAGGACGGCCCCGCGCCGGGCATGGTCCAGTCCCGCCATCAGGGCTGCTTCCTTGCCGAAATTGCGTGACAGCGACACCACCTGAACGTCGAGCGTGTCGGCGGCAAGGCC
>JAJYAF010000515.1 GCA_021779655.1 Pseudomonadota bacterium | reverse complement strand
TATCTGGGAGCCGGCGGCGGGGGCCGCGCATCTGGCGGCGGCGCGGGCGGCTGTGCCAGGAGGCCGGGTATGAGCGGGTTCTCCCATATTCCGGTGTTGCGCGATGAGGCGGTGGCGATGCTGCGTCCGCGCGCGGGCGGCGTTTATCTGGATGGCACGTTTGGCGGCGGCGGCTATGCGAAGGCGATTCTCGATGCCGCCGATTGCCGGTTGTTCGCCATCGACCGTGACCCGGCGGCGGTGGCGCGCGCGTTGGAACTGGCTCGCGATTATCCTGGCCGGTTGGAGATTTGCCAAGGCAGGATCAGCGAAATTTTGAAGCTGCTGGGCGAGAGGGGCGTTGGGTCGCTGGATGGCGCGGTGTTCGATCTCGGGGTTTCATCGTACCAGATCGACGATGCGGCGCGCGGGTTTTCGTTTCGCCAGAACGGGCCTTTGAACATGCAGATGGGCAGCGCGGAGATGACGGCGGCGACGCTGGTTAACACGCTACCCGAATCCGAACTCGCTGATATACTCTACCAGTTCGGGGACGAGAAAGCCTCCCGCCGGATTGCGAAAGCCGTTGTTGAGCGGCGGAAAGTAGAGAAATTTGTGACAACGGCGGATCTTGCCGGGGTGATACGCAGCGTGGTGCGGCCGGATAAGTCAGGGATCGATCCCGCCACCAGGAGTTTTCAGGCGTTGCGCATTGCGGTGAATGATGAGCTTGGCGATATTGCGGCGGCGCTGGAACAGGCGGCGGCGTTGCTGGCGCCTGGCGGGCGGCTGGTGGTGGTGAGCTTCCATTCGCTGGAAGACCGCATTGTGAAGAAATTTTTCGCGCAGGAGAGCGGGCGCGCGCCAGGGGCTTCGCGCCATGATCCGGCGGCGATGCAGGGCGGCGCGGCGGCGCGCTTCAGGCTGTTGACGGGCAGCGCGGTGGTGCCGGGGGCGGCGGAGGTGAAGGCCAATCCGCGGGCGCGCAGCGCCAAGCTGCGGGCGATGGAAAGGCTGGCGGCATGATCCGGCCGATCACCCTGCTCAGCGCCATCCTGTTTGTGGTTTCCGGCGCGTATCTGTTTTTGGTGAAGCATCATGCGCAGATGCTGGATGACCAGATTGCCGCGGTAACGCAGGCGACCCGGCTGGACCAGCAGCGCATCCGCGTGTTGCATGCGCAGTGGGCGCTGGAGGCTGATCCCTCGCGGCTGGCCCAGCTTTCAACGCAGTTCACCGCCCTGCAGCCGATGAAGCCGAGCCAGCTGGTGACCTTGGCCTCGCTGGGCAGCGTGTTGCCCGCGCCCGGCAGCGCGGCGCCAGGGCCCAACCCGTTGGATGCGGCGCCGGTGTTGCCGGTGCCAGTGCCGATGCCCGCGGCTGTGGCGTCCACGGCGCAACCGGCCACGGTGCAAGCGGCGGCGGTACAGACGGCGGCGGTGAAACCGGCGCAACAGGTGGTGCAACCCGTAAGGCGCGCGGTGGTGCATCTGGCCCGCGCTGCCCAGCCTCCCCGCAGGGTGGACAAGGCCGTGGTGCATCTGGCCAGCGCCGATGTGCAGCCGCGCAGCCTGCTGGGCCAGGCGCATATGCCGCACATGCGCCGCAACCCGGCCGTGGCGCATGAATATGCCGATAATCGCCCCGCATACAGCCCGCAGCCGCTGGTGCCGGCGCGGCCGCCGATGGGGGCGCAGGTGATGTCCGTGCGCGCGGTGGCGCAGGCGGCGCCGATGATCGCGCCGCAGGATGATGGGGGCTCGCTGCTGGGGATGGCGCAGAGCGGGAGCGGTAATTGACATTGACTTTGCGGCCTGAGCCGCCGCCGTCGCGCCGCAAGGGTGCGCCGGAGCGCGGTGCTGTGCCGATGATGGAGCATGTGCGGGTCACCTCGCCGGATTTGGACCAGCGGGCGGCGCTGGAGAAGGCGCATGGGCGCTTGCTGCTGGGGGCGCTGATGTTTGCCCTGCTGTTTGGTGTGCTGGCGCTGCGGCTGACCTACGCCACCATCTGGCACCCGATTTTGCCGAGCCAGGCGCAGCTGGCGGCGATGCAGCCGGAGCTGGATGTAACCCCGCCGCCGCCGGGGCGCGCCGATATAACCGACCGCAATGGCACGATTCTGGCGGTCTCGCTGCCGGGGGCGGAATTATACGCCGATCCGCGCCAGGTGACGGACCCGGCCGGGGCGGCGGCGCGGCTGGCCACGGTGCTGACCGGGCTGGACGTGCCGGAGACGGAGAAGAAGCTCGCCTCGGGCAAGGACTTTGTGTACCTGGACCGCAAGCTGACGCCGCCGGAGGAGCTGGCGGTGAATCAGCTCGGCATTCCGGGCGTTTATTTTGAGAACAGCGAAAAGCGGCATTACCCGGATGGTGATCTGGCCTCGCATATTCTGGGCGGGGTGACTGTCGGGGGGAACGGCATCGCGGGGGTGGAGGAGTATTTCAACCAGCGCCTGACCAGCGATCCGGCGCCGCTGGCGCTTTCCATCGATGCGGGGATTCAGAGCATCGTGCATGACGAGCTGGCCTCGGCGGTGAAGGAGTTCAAGGCGCCTGGGGGCTGCGCGATTGTGATGAACGCGCGCACCGGCGAGATTTTGGCGATGTCCAGCCTGCCGGATTACGATGTCAACAATTTTGGCGCGGCGAGCCACGACAGCCAGTTCGACAAATGCGTCAACGGTGATTACGAGCCGGGCAGCGTGTTCAAGCTGCAGACCATCT
>JAJYAF010000514.1 GCA_021779655.1 Pseudomonadota bacterium | reverse complement strand
GGCGCGGACCGGCGGAGGATATCGTGGCGTCGCTGGTCGCGGAAACCAAGGCCGGCGCGGTGTTCTGGAACCGGCGTTATGAGCCATGGGCGATCCGGCGCGATACGCGGATTAAGGACTCGTTAAGCGGCCGGGGCCTGAGCGTGCGGAGTTTCAATGCGGCGCTGCTGCGCGAACCGTGGGACATCAAGACCCAGCAGGGCGGGTCCTACCGTGTTTTCACGCCGTTTCGCCGGGCGCTCTACAGCGGTGAATTGCAGCGGGACTACAACGCGCCGCCGCGCACCGTGACGCCGCCGCAGAGTTTTCCGAAGAGCGACAAGCTGGCGTCGTGGAGCCTTCGGCCCAAGAAGCCGGACTGGGCGGCCGGGTTGCGCAAGACGTGGCAGCCGGGCGAGGCTGGCGCGCGCGAACGGCTGACGCTCTTTCTCGACGGGCCGCTGCAAACCTATCATGACAAGCGCAACGTCCCGGGTGTCGAAGGAACGTCGCGCCTGTCTCCTCATCTGCATTTCGGAGAAATCAGTCCGGGGCGGATCGTCGATGCCGTGCGCGCGCGCACCTTCGCGCTGACCGGCGCTCCTTCGGCGAAATGGTCGGACGTGTATTTGTCGGAGATCGCGTGGCGCGAGTTTTCGCACCATTTGCTGTTTCATTTTCCGCATCTCCCCGTGAAACCGCTACGGCCGGAGTTCGAGCGCTTTCCGTGGGCGAAGGGAAAGCAAGACCTCGGGGCGTGGCAGAAGGGTCTGACCGGCTACCCGATCGTCGACGCCGGCCTGCGGGAATTATGGGCGACGGGCTGGATGCACAACCGGGTGCGGATGATCGTCGCGTCGTTTCTGGTCAAGGACCTGCTGCTGCCATGGCGCGCGGGCGAAGACTGGTTCTGGGATACGCTGGTCGATGCCGATCTCGCGAACAATGCGGCGAGCTGGCAGTGGGTCGCGGGCTGTGGCGCGGACGCAGCGCCGTATTTCCGGGTTTTCAATCCGACCCTCCAAGGCGAAAAGTTCGATGCTGACGGACATTATATCCGGCGGTGGGTGCCGGAACTGGCGAAGCTGTCCATGGCGCTGATCCATGCGCCGTGGAAGGCGCGGCCGGTCGAGCTTTCGGATGCGGGCGTCGCTTTGGGGAAAACCTATCCGCTGCCGATGATCGATCACGGTGCTGCACGGATGCGGGCGCTCGCGGCCTTCAGGGAGATCGGCAAGGCGACGGCGCTGGATGAAGACGCCAACGGCTGATCCTGTAGAAGGACAGTTCCGGCAGTACCCGACTTTGCTTCCCCCGCTGTTTGTGAACCCGGGCTGTTTGTGAAGCCGGGCTGTTTGTGAACCTGGGTCGGTTGTGGAATAGCCTGGACGCGGTACAGTCGAACCTGCTGGCGCTGCGGTTGGCGCCGTGCGACTTCCCGCAGAAGGGGGTGTGACGATGGACGAACAGGGAGGGGTATCGCTCGCGCGGGCGCGCAACGCGGTCATCGCGGCGGTCCTGAGCTGGACGCTGGACGCGTTCGATTTCTTCATCCTGGTATTCACCTTCGACGATGTCGCCCAGACCTTCGGTGTCGGTATTTCCTCCATCACGACGGCCATCACGCTAACCTTGGCGACGCGGGCGCTGGGCGCGTTCGTCTTCGGCCGGCTGGCCGACCGCCACGGCCGCAAGCCGGTGCTGATTCTGGTGGTTCTGCTGTATTCGCTGTTCGAAGCCGCCAGCGGACTCGCCTGGTCGTTCACCTCCTTCCTGGTCATTCGCGGGCTGTTCGGTATCGCCATGGGCGGCGAATGGGGGACCGGCGGTTCACTCGCCATGGAAACCATCCCCGACCGATGGCGCGGCTGGGTCTCCGGCCTGCTTCAAGCCGGCTATCCCGCGGGCTACCTGCTGGCCACGCTGCTGTTCGGCTTCGCCTACGCGCATCTTGGCTGGCGCGGGATGTTCTTCGTCGGGGCCGCGCCGGCGCTGCTGGTCTTCTTCATCAATACGCGGGTCGAGGAAAGCCCGGTTTTCGAGCAAATGCGCGGGCGTCCCGGCACCCCTGGCCTTGCCGTATTGCGCAAGCATGCCGGCCTCGCGGTCTATGCCATCGTGATGATGGCCGCGTTCAATTTCCTCTCTCATGGCACTCAGGATATCTACCCCAAGCTTTACCTTGCCCGGCAGGTGCATCTGCCGCACCCGGTACTCACCGATATCGTGCTGCTCTACAACCTGGGCGCCATGCTGGGCGGCATCGGCTTTGGCCTGCTCAGCCAGCGGATCGGCCGGCGGCTCACCATCGGGCTCGCCTGCGCGCTCTCGCTGTTCGCGGTCTATCCATGGTCGCACGCGAGCAGCCCGGAGTTGCTGGCTATCGCCGCTTTTGCCATGCAATTCGCCGTCCAGGGTGCCTGGGGCGTGGTGCCCGTGCATCTGAACGAGCTTTCGCCCGCGGAAATCCGCGCGACCTTCCCGGGGTTCACGTATCAGTTCGGCAATTTCATCGCCTCGGTCAACGCGCCGCTGCAAGTGGCGCTGGCCGGGCCTTCGCATGATTACGGCTTCGCGCTGATGGCGGTGGCAGGGTCGGTCGCGCTTCTGCTCATCGTCCTGATGCTCTTCGGCCCGGAGGCCCACAACGTCTCCATGGCGCAGGCGCCGCACGCATGAAGCGGAGGACCCCAAGCCCTTTTCATTCGCCGCGGCTTCGCCTATCTCACCACG
>JAJYAF010000037.1 GCA_021779655.1 Pseudomonadota bacterium | reverse complement strand
CGAAAAACCGCATGAGCCGGCGGTTTGTCCCCAATGCGGCGCGCTGTTTCAGGAGGGCCGATGGCAATGGCGTTGGCCTTCAGCTCCGGCTCACAGGGAGCAGCGGCTGTGTCAGGCGTGCCACCGGGCCAACGACCACTTTCCGGCAGGTATTCTTACCTTGAAGGGCAGCTTCGTTCCGTCTCACCGCGAGGAGCTCATTCGGCTCGCCCACCATCAGGAGACTATTGAGAATGCGGAGCATCCGATGAACCGAATTCTCGATATGGAAGAAGGGCCGGATAGCATCGTGATCAACACGACCGATGTTCATCTTCCGCGCCGGATCGGCACCGCCTGCAAGCGCGCATTCAACGGCACGTTGACACTGCATTATGACGAGGACGGTTATTTCTTGCGTGCCGACTGGCACCGCGATGACTAGCACTGACGCAGATATTTTCAGCATCCGGCGCAGGTCATTGCTTTGGCTGTTTTGAGCCATTGGATTCGATTAAGGCAACCATTCAGGCTGGGTCGTCATTTCGGAGGATTTTATAATGAAAGCGCTCGTTTATCAGGGAGTCGGCAAGAAGGGCTGGGTTGAGAAGGCGAAGCCCGCTATCGAGAAACAGACCGATGCGATCGTGCGTATTCGCAAAACCACCATCTGCGGTACCGACCTGCACATTCTGAAAGGCGATGTGCCCAGTGTGACGCCGGGCAGAATTCTGGGCCATGAAGGGGTCGGCATTGTCGAGGAGACCGGCGGTGCCGTTCGCAACTTCAAGAAGGGTGATACGGTTCTGATTTCCTGCATCACCTCCTGCGGCTCATGCCCGAACTGCAAGCGCCAGCTTTATTCGCATTGTTCCGATGGCGGGTGGATTCTCGGGAATTTAATAGATGGCACGCAGGCGGAATATGTACGTATTCCGCATGCCGATAATTCTCTCTATCCCATCCCCGCGGGTACGGATGAAGAAGCGCTGGTGATGCTGTCTGATATCATGCCGACAGGGTTTGAGATCGGGGTGCTCTACGGCAAGGTGAAGCCCGCGGATACGATCGCCATCGTGGGCGCCGGACCGGTCGGCATGGCCGTGCTGCTGACCACGAAATTCTATTCGCCCGGACGCAGCATCGTGATCGACATGGATCCGGCGCGGCTGGATTTGGCAAAGCAGTTCGGCGCAACCGATACGATTCAGGTCGGGAAGCAGGACGCGGTGGCGAAAATCATGGAAATCACCCGCGGCGTGGGCGTGGATGTGGCAATAGAAGCGGTCGGCATACCCACGACATTCGATATCTGTCAGAAGATCGTTGCGGCCGGGGGCAATATCGCCAATGTCGGCGTGCACGGCAAGCCGGTCGAACTGCACCTTGAGGATCTATGGATCAAGAACATCAATCTATCGACCGGATTGGTGAATACCAACACCACGCCGATGCTGCTCAAGTCCCTGCAATCCGGAAAGGTCGATCCGTCGAAACTCATCACGCATCGCTTCCCCCTTGAGGAGATCATCTCGGCCTATGAGGTCTTCGCCAATGCCGCGCGCGAGAAAGCCATGAAGGTGATCTTGAGCGCCTGACCGGATCTCATCCGAACGGCGGGCGCTGGCCGCAATCCCGCGCCCGCCCTTTCCTCGATCAGACGGAGCCATCGGAAGTGGTTCCGTCGCGTCGAACGGTTTTCAGGATGCGCGCCAAATTCCGGCCCACGAGCGACACTGCCTCATCCCAGTAAAAAAGCCCGTAGCGGTCGCACTCGGGCAGAAGCCGGTCGCCCGCGGCAAAACGGCTTGTGCAGCGCAAGCGCGCGGGATCGGGCATCGTGTCCGGTTGCCATTGGAACAAAGCCAGATCCTTTGCCGGCAGGTAGCGATAGATACCAAGCGGTAGAAGTGCTTCGGCGTTCACCTGAATCCCGGTTTCCTCCCAAAGCTCCCGCACGGCGGCCGACAGGAAATCCTCGCCCTCCCTGGCAATGCCCTTGGGAATGTCCCATCGGCGCGAACGGGTGGCATGGGCAAGCAGCAATCGCGCCCCGTCGGTTACCAGAACCCCGCAGCTTGTTACTTTCATGATCGAGCCGGAATGCCCACGTCTCCGCCAGGGATTCCGGCACCGCACCGGAAAAGAACCAGCTGACATTATGCATAAACCACAACTATTTTGGAATTGATTGACATCAATGTGGGTATTCCGCCCATGGAACACGTTCTGATTTTGAGAGAGGCGAATATGCCAAAGCTCACACCGTTGCCGCAGCCTTGCGGAACAGCCCGGTTTCCTGTCTGCCGCAGTACCGCCCCGGCGCGGGGCGCGCCGGGGCGTCCACCGATCAGCCGGTTTGACCGATGATCGATCGAAGCCCGCTGCTAACCGATCTTTATGAATTGTCGATGCTGGAAGCATACCGGGCGGAGGGTATGGACGATCTGGCCGTGTTCGAATTGTTTTTCCGCAAGCTGCCGCCGCGCCGCGGCTTCTTGCTGGCGGCAGGCTTGGAGCAGGCGGTGGCATTCCTGCAGGATCTGCGCTTTACGCCGCAGGAACTGGACTGGCTTGCCGCCTGCGGCCTGTTCAACCCGGATTTCGTCGGCTCGCTGGCGCAGTTCCGTTTCACCGGCGATGTCGATGCCGTCCCGGAAGGGACGGCGATATTTGCCGATGAGCCGGTATTGCGCATCACCGCGCCGCTGCCCCAGGCGCAGCTGGTGGAGGCCAGGCTCCTCAACCTGATCCACTTCCAGACGGTGATCGCGAGCAAGGCCGCGCGCATGGTGCTGGCCGCGCCGGGCAGGCAGCTGCTGGATTTCGGCCTGCGCCGTGCGCATGGGGCGGAGGCTGGACTGCTGGCTGCGCGGGCCAGCTACCTCGCCGGATTCGACGGCACGGCAACGTTGCAGGCTGCCCGGATATTCGGCATTCCCGCCGTCGGCACCATGGCGCATTCCTTCGTGCAGGCGCATGACGACGAGGTGCTGGCGTTCGAGCGCTTCGCCGCGGCGCGGCCGAAAGGCCTGACCTTGCTGATCGACACCTACGATACCGAGCGGGCGGCCGGCAGAGTCGCGGCCCTGGCGCCGCGCCTCGCGGAGCGGGGCATCACGATCGGTGCCGTGCGGCTGGATAGCGGCGACCTGGCCGCCCATGCCCGGGCGGTGCGTGCCATACTGGATAATGCCGGGCAGCCCGGCATCCGCATCATTGCGAGCGGCGGGCTGGATGAAGACGCCTTGCAAAGCCTATGCGCCATGGGTGCCCCGATTGATGGTTTCGGCGTCGGCACGGCACTGACCACGTCATCGGACGTGCCGGCGCTGGACTGCGCGTATAAGCTCCAGGAATATGCAGGCAAGCCCCGGCGCAAGCGCAGCGAGGGCAAGGCGACCTGGCCGGGACGCAAGCAGGTGTACCGGCGGTATGCGAAGGACGGCACCATCGCAGGTGACATGGTCGCTCTGCTCGATGAGCCGGTGGAGGGTGAGCCGCTGCTGCGACCGGCGATGCGGGATGGCGTGGCAGTGCCGGGGCTGCCGGGACTCTCCGGTGCCCGCACCCATGCCCATGCCTCCCTTGCCCAGTTACCGGCACCGCTGCAGCGGTTGGAACACGCAGCAGTGCCGGTCGTCATCAGCCCTGGCTTGCGCGCCCTGGCGGAACAGCTCGACCAGAAAAATGCGGTGTGAGAGCGAAGGCCCGCTGTGCCTACGGCTGGATCAGGCCGGCGATGTCCTTTATTCTGGCCGGATGCATCACCAACGCGAAAATGGGCCGCGCCGCGAACCGCCTGCCTGGCCCGGCAGCGCCAGGGTTCAATGCCCTCCGGCGGTCGCATTTGTTGCCCGGTTCAGGAGATGACCCGTCTTCCACGGGAGGTTCACGTAACGCCGGAGGCGCGGCCTGGGCAGGAAACAGGAAATGCTCGTCAGAAAACCCAGGGGATCGCGGATGAACAAGACAGTTAACGGATACGGACAGCAGGACGAAAATCCGGCGGGGCAGGAGGCGGCGCGCCAGAGATTCGGGACCGAAGGACTGCCGCCGATGACCCGCCCGCGCCTTACCACCCGCCTCTTCATGGGGTTCGTCGCCCTGGCCGAGCGTTTGAACCTGCGCTTCTCCGCGGTCGGCAATCCTCCGGTCTTCGACAATGCAGTCTTCCCCTGGGTCCGCCAGATCGAACGGGAATGGCATCTGATTCGTGCTGAACTCGATCGCATCCTGCTTCGCCAGCAAGAATTGCCGGGCTTTCATGAACTCGCGGCCGATGTTGCGGCCATCAGCCGCGACCAGGGCTGGAAAAGCTTTCTGCTGGCCGGCTATGGCGCGTCATCGGAGGTGAATATTCGCCAATGCCCCGAAACCTGGCGCATTATTCAACGCATACCAGGCATGAAAACCGCGATGTTCTCCATTTTCGAGCCGGGCAAGCACCTGCCCGCCCATCGCGGGCCGTATAACGGTGTGCTCAGGCTGCATCTTGGGCTTGTTGTTCCTGAAGCTCCGGCGGACGCGCTAGCCATTCGGGTCGATCGCCAGATTTGCCGCTGGGAGGAGGGCAAGGTGCTGATTTTCGATGACGCCTATGAACATGAAGCCTGGAACCATACCGATCGGACCCGCGTCGTGCTTTTCGTTGATTTCGTGAAGCCGCTGCGCTTTCCCGCCCGGCTGGTAAACTGGCTACTGCTCAATCTCGCCGTCTTCACGCCTTTCATCCGGGAAGGGCAGGAGAACCAGAAAGCATGGGAGAAGCGTTTCTATGGCGAGGCCCAGGCGCTGCGCGACGGAAACTGAGTTCAGAACGCCGCCTCCGGCATTTCCATCAGCGATGCCTTGCCGGTCTTGATCGTGCGCGCGAGAGCGTCCGCCTGCGGCAGAATGCGCTCCATGAAAAACCGTGCTGTTGTGAGCTTGGCCTGGTAGAAGCCGGCATCCGGCCCGCCCTGCGGCGCCTTTTCCGCCGCGATCAGCGCCATGCGCACCCACATGAAGCCGAGCGCCACAAGCCCGAACAGGCGCAAATAATCGGTGGCCGCCGCTCCCGCCTCCTCCGGGTCGGCAGGTGCTTTTTCCGCTATGAAGGTGGTGGCCAGCTTGAGCGCGCCGAAAGCCCGCGCGAAGTCCTGCACCAACCGGCCGATTAGCGGGTTATTGTTATGCGCTTCGATGAATTCCGCAACCGGCGTGAAAAAACGCTCCGGCAGGCCAGGCGTTGGAAGCTTGCGCCCTACCAGGTCAAGCGCCTGGATTCCGTTGGTGCCTTCGTAGATCATCGCAATCCGCGCGTCGCGCAACAGCTGCTCTATGCCGTGATCGCGGATATAGCCATGCCCGCCATAAGTCTGCACGGCGAGACTGGCGCTCTCGAAACCGATATCGGTGAACAGCGCCTTCACCACCGGAGTCAGCAGCGCGACAAATGCGTCTGCCGCCATTCTTTCTTCCGGGCCGGTCGGGCGCTCCGCCCGGTCCATCGCCTGCGCGACCCAAACCCCCAGCGCCCTGCAGCCTTCGGTATAGGCGCGCATGGTCAGCAGATTCCGCCGGATATCCGGATGTACGATAATCGGGTCCGCCGGCTTGTCCGGATATTTCGTCCCGGCCGGGGAGCGTCCCTGCAAACGTTCCTTCGCATAGGCCACCGCGGACTGATACGCCGCTTCGCCAAGACCGAGACCTTGTATGCCCACGGCAAGCCGCTCGCTGTTCATCATCACGAACATCGCCTGCATGCCTTTATTGGGCATACCCACCAGCCAGCCGGTCGCCTCGTCGAAGTTCATCTGGCAGGTGGCGGAGGCCTTGATGCCCAGTTTATGCTCTATCGCGGCGCAGGAGACGCCATTTCGCGGCCCCGGCCTGCCGTCCGCATCCGGCAAAAATTTCGGCACCAGAAACAGCGAAATTCCCTTGGTCCCGGCCGGTGCGTCCGGCAGCCGCGCCAATACGAGATGGATGATGTTCCCGGAAAGATCATGCTCGCCGGCGGTGATGAAAATTTTCGCGCCAGTAATCCTGTAAGTGCCGTCCGCCTGCGGTACGGCCCTGGTGCGCAGCAATCCGAGATCGGTGCCGCAATGCGGCTCGGTCAGGCACATGGTCCCGGACCATTCGCCCGAAACGAGCTTCGGCAGATAAAGTTGCCTCAGCGCCTCGGCGCCAGAACTTTTGAGCGCGACATAGGCGCCATGCGATAGCCCGGGATACAGCCCGAAGGCAACATTTGTAGCGGAGATCATCTCTTCCACCAGCTTGGCCAACGTTTCGGGGAGTTCCTGGCCGCCGTATTCCGCTGCCGCGTTCAAGCCGCCCCATCCCGCCTCGCAGAATGCCTGATACGCTTGTCTAAAGCCGGCTGGCGTGCGGACCGCCCCGTTTTCATAGTGGCAGCCTTCGAGGTCACCGCTCGCGTTCAGGGGCAGAAGCATCTCAGTGCAGAATTTTCCTGCTTCCTCCAGGATGGAATCGGCCAGCTCGGGCGTGCATCCCTCATGGCCGGGGAGCGGCTGCGCGGCATGCAGTTCGTGCAGCACGAAGCGCATATCCCTAAGCGGCGGGCGATAGACTTGCATCTGGTTACGTCCTTTCCGTTGCCCGGCGGCTTGCCGCCATGGCTTTATGCACACCTGGCCCCGCCATTCCCACCGGCCGCGCTTCCTCAGCGCGCATTCTAGCCGTGCCGCGTTGCCGCGCAAGCTGCGCCGTACCCGTGCTACGCGCGCCGCCGTTCATCGAAACTTTACCCTTGGCGCGGTAGTCCTGAAGCGGCGCGGGTGAACGCAAAGACTCAGTCTGAAATCCCAATGCATAAGCTAAGCAAGCAAATTCAAAGGCCAGGCAAAATGTGGGACATTTTCCGCATCCGTGAGCAAGGCTCCGTATTGGTGCCGATGGCGGAGGCGGCCATGGCGAAATCCGCCCGGGGTCGCTGATGACGGATCGCGAGGCGGGCGATAACGGCGGGCCTCCTCCGCCGGAACGGCGGCGGGCGCGTCGGCACCGGGTGCTAAAGCGCGGGCAGCTGATTTTCGGCTTCGGCGGCTCCGTGATCGACTGTTTGATTCTCGATGAATCCGGGACCGGCGTGCAGACGGAAACCGCCGTGATGATTGAGTTTCCCGAACGGCTGCAACTGCGCTACGGGGGCAACGCAGTCCGTGATGTCACGCGGCTATGGGCGGTGGGAACGCGCGCCGGCCTCGGTTTTCTCGGGAACGGCGATGAAGAAGCGGAGCGGCAATGTCGCGAGGCCGCCGGCGCGGCGCTGCGGAGCCAAGGTCTGCCTGCCGCGATGCGCCTGCTGCGAGAACAGGGGTTCTGCCGCAGCGCTGAGCTGCAACAGGCGGCGGAAGCCGCGGAACTGGCGCTGGCCCGGCTGAACGCCTTGCTGGAATGAGGGGCGAACCGCTTGCCGGAATTTCATGGCATGATTAGCGCTAACGCACGAATAGCGCCGCTCCATGAAACGTCTCAAGCCGCGAGCCTGCGCGGCCGTTGGCGCTACCCCGCGCAGGCTCGCGGCTTGAAGTTTTGTTAACTATTTTGATGCAGAAACGGCCCGTTGACCTACGTGCTTTCATGGGAATTAGGAGATTTGCATGACCCTTCTGAATTATGTCTACACGATGCTCGCCCTCAGGCTGGAAGGCCTGAAACAGGACCGCAGTGCGGTGACAGCCATTGAATACGGCCTCATCGCGGCGCTGATCGCCGTTGTCATCATCGTGGCGGTTACCGCAGTCGGCACCAAGCTTTCAACAACGTTCACCAACGTCTCAACCGATCTCTGATCCACCCTGGTTTCGCGGCGGCAAGCCCGCGCTGCCTCACGCGGTCGCGCTTGCGAGGTCCTGAGCCTTTTCGCTTCCAGGCGGCAGAGGCGCGGCGGAACGGCCGGGCTTCAGAGATAGTTTCCGGTAACGCTTTCAAGGAGCAGCACTTCGTGAATTCCGGGACGGCTCTTTCATGTCAGTTCATCGAGGGTCTGCTCCTTGGCGGCGGGATTGTGCTGCTGATCTGGGCGGCACTGCACGATTTGGCGGCGCGCACGGTCCCCAACGGCCTTCCGGTAGCCGTCGCGCTCGCCGGGTTCGGCCTCCGGGCGCTGGATCATTCGCTCATGGCGGGACTTGCCGCGGCGGGAGCCAGTTTCGCCATTTTGTTCGCGCTGTGGAGCGCGCGCGCCATCGGCGGGGGGGACGTGAAGCTCTGGAGCGCTTCGGTACTGCTGATTCCGGCGCATTGGCAAGCCGAACTCGACTGTCTAACCCGCATTCTGCTGGTCGGTGGCGCGCTGGGGTTGCTTTACCTCCTGCTCCGGCCTGCTCTCATGCGGTGGTGCGCCCGTGCGCGATCCAGTGCTCCCAGAGCTAACATTCCCAGAGCTAACATTCCCGGGGCTAACATTCCCGGGGCTAACATTCCCGGGGCTAACATTCCCGGGGCTAACATTCCCGGGGCCGGCTTGTTCTCCCGCATTCTGCGCGCCGAAGCCTGGCGCATCGCGCGCAAGGCGCCGCTGCCCTACGCACTTGCCATCGCCGGCGGTACCATCCTCACCCTGCTGCCGTCTTTCCCTCCTTCCGCCCTCGTGGCGTTGAGATAATATCATGGCCTTGCGCCTCGGCATCTTCTTCGTCCTAATCGCAGCTTTGATTTCCGTGGCGTTTTTTGGAATTACCATCGCGAACAGGTCGGCGCCCAAGCCGGTTGCCGTGGCGCCGCCGACCGAGCGGATTCTCGTGGCCGCCGCAACGCTGCAAGCCGGCAGCCTGGTACAGCCGGGGGATTTCGCCACTGGCACCGTGCTGATGAGCGCCGCGCCCGCCGGTGTCACGCCGGACACGCCGGCCAACCGTTCCGGCCTCATCGGATCGATGATCCGCAGCCCGCTGGCAGCCGGCGCGCCGATCCTGAACAATCTCGTCATCCGTCCGGGCGATCACGGATTTCTTGCCGCGGTGCTTCAGCCCGGCATGCGCGCGGTCACGGTCGGTGTGGATGCAGTCTCCGGGGCGGCCGGGCTGATCTGGCCCGGCGATCATGTGGATGTGCTGCTGACCCAGACGCTCGATGACCAGAGCGTGCCGCTTGGCAAGCGTATCGCCGCCGAACTCGTGCTCACGAATGTGCGCGTGATCGCCACCGGCCAGCAACTGGTGCAGGGCACCATTGCCGGGCCGGACGCCGCGAAGCAGACACCGCCTTCGGCCACTACGGTCACCCTTGAGGTAACGCCGGACGAGGCGGAGCGTTGCGAAGTCGCCGCGCATCTCGGGCCGCTTTCGCTGGTCGTCCATTCCTCCGAATCCGCGCCGCTGCAGGCCGAGGCGTCCGGCGGGCCCGTCTGGGCGGACCAGGTATCGCCCGCACTTTCCGACGTGCATAGCGGGCCCAGCGTCATTTCCACGGTGCATGTCTTCAACGGTGCCGCAGACGGGGAGGATTACAAGTTCTGATGAGCAGGACCGGGGGGCAGAAAATCTGCCCGAAATCGAAGCAAAATGCGGTTCGGAACAAGCCGTTCACCGCCCCGTCTCTAACTGCCCTTCTGGCCCTGCTGCTGGCGATACCGTATGGCGCGCCGGCGCAACCAGCCCGGACCACGCGGTCCGCTGCGTCGGCGCCGATCGTCGCCTCCCTATCGGTCGCCCAGGGCAGTGGCGCGATCGTGACGCTGAAGCAGGCCGCTTCCAGCCTGTTCGCGGCGGACCCGAGCGTGGTTGAGGTTCATCCCGCGAGCCCGACCGCGATGTTCGTCTTCGGCAAGGGTGTGGGCGAAACGATCCTGGTGGCCACCGATCAGAACGGCGCGGAGATCGCGCGCTACCGCATCGTCGTCACGCCCTCGCATTACATGGCCGACCGGCTTTCAGCACAAGCGCAGACAACCGCGCCCGGTGAGGATGTGACGGCCGAAAATGAGCCTGGCGGAATGGTGGTTCACGGCACGGTGCAGACGCCGGAGGAGGCCGAGAATATCATGAATGAAGCGAAGATCATTTCGCCGACCGGCAATATCGTCAACCAGTTGCAGGTGCGCGAGCCGGTGCAGGTGGAGCTGAAGGTGCGCATCGCCTATATGTCACGCGATGTTACCCGCGAACTCGGCGTGGACTGGAGTTCGGTAACCGCGAGCGGCTTCACCATCGGCAAATTCGTCGTATCCGGCACGACCGGAACGGCCTCTCCCCCGGTCGGCGGCAACTCGGCGGGTGCCATCGGCGTGGCTTTTCCAGGCGGCACGTTCGAGGGCGTGATCGATGCCCTAGCAGCCGATAATCTCGCACATATCGTTGCGGAACCCACGCTTACGACATTAAGCGGCACGCAGGCGAGTTTCCTGGCGGGCGGCCAGTTTCCGATACCGGTGTCGCAGCAGAACGACCAAGTGACCATCGAGTTCAAGAGCTATGGCGTGCAACTGATCTTCACGCCGACCGTGTTTTCCGACGGCCGGATCGCGCTGCAGGTGAGTCCGACCCTCAGCCAGATCAGCAACGCGAATTCTGTCACCGAAGCCACGCCTAACGTGTCTTCGGCAATCACCGTGCCGTCGCTGCTGGTTCAGCAAGCCTCCAGCACCATCATTCTGGGTAGCGGAGAAGGCATGGCTCTTGCCGGGCTTTTGGAAGATCAGTCCAACCAGGACAGCAACGCGGTTCCGGGGCTTGGAGAAATCCCCGTGCTCGGCGCGTTGTTCCGGGGCGACAGCTTTCAGCGCCAGCAGCAGGAGTTGGTGATCACGGTAACACCCTATCTCGTGAATCCCGTGAGCAATCCCGGCGTTCTCGCCCAGCCGGATGATGGCTGGACACCGCCCAACGATCTGCAGCGTATCCTGCTGCTGCGCGACAACGGCACCAACACAGCCAGCACCACCATTCCAGGCGATGCCGGGTTCATTGTTCAGTGAAAGGATTATTCCCCTTGCGCTCGCTGGCTTTTTTCTCATTTTGCGTAATGCTGCTCAGCCTGAGCGGCTGTGTGCTGGACCCGTATCAGCGGCCTGGAACCTGGTCGGCGACTGGCGCCAGCAACAAGGCAATCGCCGAGCAGGTGGCCGATCCGGCTGATCTGATCAGCGGCAAGTCCGAGCCGTATGCCAACGGCATCGCCGCCGCCGCCGGTGTTGACAAAGCGCTCGGCCCCAACGGCGCCGGCACCGCGGCTGGTCTGCAGACGCCAGTCAGCCCTACCTCCGTTTTCACCAACACGACGACGGGTAACTAAAATGTCTGACTTCACGGCAAGATTTTCTAACTTAAGGACTGCGGCATGAGCCAACAGGGTCCACGCGTAACGTCTTCTGACGGCGGGCTGACCAATCGCCCCGATCGTCTGACCGTGCTCGCATTTCTGGGAGATCCGGCAACCGAACAAGTGTTGCGTGACGGTCTGGGCGACCAGGTCGCCAACGGCATGGACATACGGCGCGGCACGATCCGCACCGCCATCGCCGCCATGGCCAAGCT
>JAJYAF010000513.1 GCA_021779655.1 Pseudomonadota bacterium | reverse complement strand
CCCAGGATCACCGGGTCGCGCGGCTTGATGTTGCTGCTGTTCCAGTGCGTGCGGCCACGGATTTTATGAATCGTGTCCTTGGTGGTGCCCAGCAGCTTGATGATCTGGGCATCGGTGAGATGCGGGTAATTCCGCAGCAGGAAAGCGATGGCGTCCGGCCGGTCGTTGCGCTTGGCAACCGGCGTATAGCGGCCGCCCTTCGGCTTTCTCACCAGCGGATCGGCCGGCGGCAGGAGTCTGAGGCGGGCGTTGGGGTCGGCCTCGCACCGGGCGATATCCTCCGCCGTGACCTGCTTGTTCGCCACCGGGTCGTAGCCGTTGATGCCCTGCGCGACCTCGCCGTCGGCGATGGCCTGGACCTCCAGCGGATGCATGCCGCAGAATTCCGCGATCTGGTCAAAAGTAAGCGCGGTCTTGTCAATCAGCCAGACTGCGGTAGCCTTGGGCATTAAAGGTAGCGACATTGGATGAGATACCTGACGAAAATACCTTGCGAGGAAAACAGTAAGAAGAATACGATGTTCACGCCGCGGCCGGTTCCCGCGGCGTGAACATCGGGAGTTCGCAGCACCCCGACGGGGGGTATTCAACCCGCTCCACCGGTTGGTCAAGATGGAATCATGACAACCCCTGATGAAGATCTCCCAAGGCCGGTCCGCAAGCTGCTGACACCGCCGCCACTGGACAACCTGGGGATTGACGAACTGCGCGGGTATATCGCCGATCTCGAAGCGGAAATCGCGCGGGTGCGGGCGAACATCGCGGCCAAGGACGCGCATAAGGCCGCAGCCGCCGCGTTTTTCAAGAAACCGGGATAGGCGCGGGACGCATATCTGTCCCTGGCCGCGCGCCGGCCGCAGGAAGTTTTCGGGCACGGCCGCCGGCCACGTTGCCGGCTTTCGCTTTCGTGGCTATGCAACGGCCCGCAACCTGTTCCGGGGAATGATCTTGCACCGCCAGCCTGTCCGACATCTTGCCTTGGTCGCGGCGTTTCTGCCGCTTATCGGCTGTGGCGGTGTCCTCGGCTCCGCGCCGCAAGCCAAGCTCGGCCAGACCAAGCCGGCCCAAGCCATGTTCGGCTACGCGGTGGCCGATGAGCCGCAGGCGGCGCTGGTGGCCCGGCAGATCCTCGCGCAGGGCGGCAACGCGGCGGATGCGGCGGCGGCGGCGGGCTTCGCGCTGAGCGTCACCCTGCCTTCGCGCGGCGGGCTTGGCGGCGGTGGCGCGTGCATCGCGCGGATGCCGGACGCCAAGGGCCGTTTGCAGCCGCCGGTCGCCCTGCTGTTTCCCCCCGGCCCGCCGGCGTCAGGCGGCAAGGACCGCCCGGCGGCGGTTCCGGCCCTGGCGCGCGGGCTGCTCGCGCTGCAGGCCCGCTATGGCGCGCTTCCCTATTCATCGGTGGTGCTTCCGGCCGAGCGCCTGGCCGCGGGCGTGCCGGTCTCGCCCGCGCTGGCGGCGGATTTGCAGGTGGTGGATGGCGCCCTCCTGGCCGACCCGGCGGCGGCCATGGTTTTCGCCCGGCCGGACGGCACGCCGCTGCGCGCCGGTGACAACCTGGCGCAGCCGGATCTGGCCGCCACGCTGGAGCGGCTGCGCACGCAGGGCGTGCAGGGCTTCTATGCCGGTGATTTTCCCCAGGACCTCGTGGCCGCGGCCAACCAGGCGGGGGCCGATCTGAGCGTGACGGACCTGGCCGCCACCCTGCCGCGCTTTACCGCGCCAACCCCGGCCACCGAGGACGGATACCGGCTGGCCTGGCTGCCCTCCGCAGGCCCTCCGGCCAAGGGACCGCTGCCCGCTTCCGCCGGCTTCGCGACGCTGGACAGGAACGGCGGCACGGTCGCCTGCGCGGTGACGATGAACAACCTGTTCGGAACCGGAAGAATCGCGCCCGGCACCGGGATTCTGCTGGCCGCCTCGCCGCGCGTCGTGCCGGCGCCGGTGCTGGCCGCCGGAATCGCCTATGACAGCCACAGCAAGGCGTTCCGCGCCGCCGTTACCGGCACCGGGCAGGCGGCGGCGGCGGCGGCGGCGGAACAGGGCATGTATGCGGCGCTGCACAATACCTTAGCCAAAGTGCCTGAGCCTGGGGTGCGCGAGCCTGGCCGGGCCAATATCATCTCCTGCCCGCGGGGCGTGCCAGGCGGCGAGGCCAGCTGCACCGCCAGCGCCGACCCGCGCGGGTTCGGCCTGGCCGTGGGCGGAAAATGAGATATTGATTATATCGCGGGGCTGGCGGGGCGGCCGCGCGCGGAAACCTTGAACAGCGGATCGGCCGTTCCACCTCTTGATTACCACAAGACGAGGTGGCGCCGGACTGCCGGCCCACCCGCCGGCGGGAGGGCGACGGAACGGTCGCGGCATCGCCGCGAAACCGGGAAAATTTGCTCTTGAGTAAATATGCCCGCGGTGCTTAGTGCGGGCAGTCATTATTGTTCAAGGGTGTGTCGATGAAGCTGCTGGTACCGGTCAAACGTGTCGTGGATTACAATGTCAAGGTCCGGGTACGATCGGATGGTTCCGCTGTAGAAACGGCCGGCGTGAAGATGTCGATGAACCCGTTCGATGAAATCGCCGTCGAGGAGGCGATCCGCCTGAAGGAGAAGGGCGTGGCGACGGAGATCGTCGCGGTCTCCGCCGGCGTATCGGCCTGCCAGGAGACCATCCGCACCGCGCTCGCCATGGGCGCCGACCGGGGCATCCTGGTGGAGACGGAAGTG
>JAJYAF010000036.1 GCA_021779655.1 Pseudomonadota bacterium | reverse complement strand
GCCAACCCCGCGCGCAGCTTTGATTTCGCGCGCGGCCGCCCCGCCACCCCCGCGCGCATACCAATCCGCGTTTTCGCGGACTCGTATCACAGCAGCTAATGTTACTTGACCGTAAATAGTGATATTGCCGGATCCGACCGCTTCTTGTAACAGGATCGAGATAACTAGGTTCCGAGCGTATCAAAGCGTATCAACAGGAGGATCGGGCATGCCGGGCGTCACCGTGGTCAATACGGGTCTGACCATTGGCTCATATGACGGAATCAGCCTCGGCTCGGCCGGGTCGGTCATCAATTCAGGAACCGTCTTGGCAACGGTTTCCTCTGCTCACGTGGGTGATTTCCACGGCGGCGTGAGGTTGAGCGAAGGTGGATATGTCCATAACACCGGCTTGATATCGAGCCTGGAATTCGGTGTCGTTTCGGTTTACCAAAGCGCGCGGATCGTGAATGCAGGGACGATTTCCGGCACGGGCGGTAGTTTTTCCGTTGCCGTCGCGGCAGGTGACACGAATCCGACTTATGTCTCCACCGGCGTCTGGCTGACAAAGGGTGGCACTGTCAGCAACGCCAGTACAGGCGTTATCAGCGGTATTTATTGCGTCCGGCTGGTTGACGCTGGCAGCGTCGATAACGCCGGAACCATCGCCGCGACCGATTTCGGCGTCTTCGCCACCACCGCCGCCACGGTGCAAAATAGCGGGCTTATCGAAGCCAGCGCGCGCCATTTCATGTCCCCAAGCGGAGTTTCCCTTGGCGGCGCGGGCGTGGAACTTCAGGCGCAAGGCGTGGTTGAGAACGAGGCCGGCGGCTCGATCATCGGGTATAACGCGGTTGTAACGGGCTATAGCGTTAGTTCCAGCATCAACAACCAGGGAACCCTTATCGGGGAAGGCACGTATTCCGCGATCTTTTTCGGCGGCAGCGGCAGCATTTACAATTCCGGCCTTGTGCAGGCAAGCGGCGCCGCGGCCATTTATCTTGCCGCCGGGGCCAATATTAACAACCACGGTACGCTAACCGGCGGCTATGGCATTTCCACGGCGGCCAAGGAAAGCTTTGCGGTAACCGTGAACAATTCCGGACATATCACGGCCACGAGCAGTAACGCCGACGCGATTTATCTTGCCGCCGGCGGCCAGGTGACCAACCAGGCCGGAGGCACGATTGCCGGTTACGATGCCGGGGTTTACATCAAGGGCGCGGCCGCGAGCCTCATCAATGCCGGCACCATTATCGGATTTGGATCCGCGGCGACATCGGGAGCGCATGAGGCTGGTCTCAACCTGGAGCAGTCGCCCAATGTTTTCGTCTCGAACAGCGGCAGCGGTCTCATCTCGGGTCATGGCGACGGGATCGTGCTCGGCAACGCGGCGGCGACGGTGCTCAACAGCGGAACGATCTCGGGCGCAGATAACGGCCTGGCGGTAACGCGAGGCAGCCTCACCGGACAAAGCACGGTCATCAACTCCGGCACCTTGGCCGGAGGCGGTTCTGCCTCCGGGTTTTATGTAACCGGCACCGGTCCCGCGACGACGCTTGGGACATTCGAGAATCGCGGCCTTGTCACCGGTGGCGTGGCAGGAATTTACGAATACGGGATCGGCGCGACGGTTTTGAATTCGGGCACGATTCAGTCCACGGGATTCGGCACGCCCCTCATCGGCACAGGCGTTGATATCATCGGAGCTGGAACGGTTGTCAACGGCGGCAGTAACGACACGACCGCGTTGATCTCCGGCCCGGGTTCCGGGGTTTATATCGGAAAAGGATTTTTCCACACCCTTACCGGCAATAGCGAAATCGTCAATTACGGCACCATCGGCGCGAAAGCCGAGCTTCTGAACGGCGGTACCCTTCTCAACGGCACCCAGGCGGATCAAAGCGCATTTATCGATGGGGTGACTATCGGCGGCTCCCAGTTCGTCAACGGCGTCCAAACGCCGCCCAGCCCGACGCGATTTCAAAATTTCGGCACGGTCCAGGTCGGCACCGTGGCTTTCAATGCGGTTTATGTCGGCACGGGCGTCGCCATCAACGGATCGGCAACCGACCGGACGGCGCTGATCGCGGGCAGCAAAGGCTTTGCCTTCGACCAATATTACGGCACGGCGCTGAATTATGCCGTCATCAGCGGCGGTTCCGCCGAAGGCGCCTACCTCGGTGAGGGAGCAATCACCAATTTCGCCGGTGGAATCATCGAAAGCTCGGCGAAGGCGCTGCAACTTGGCGGGCCGGTGAGCTTCACCAATCTGGGCACGGTCATCGGGGGCGGCATCGCTCTTGGCACCGGGCCTTATGGAAACAATACCATCTTCAACGTGGGCACCATCGCCAGCACGCTTGGCAATAGCGGCACGGCGGTTGCCTTTGGTAATAACAACGATCGTCTGATCGATGAGGCCGGCGGGGTGTTCATCGGCACCGTCTCCGGCGGGAAGGGCACCAATGCGCTGGAACTTGCCAGCAGCGCTGTCAAAGGCACCGTCTCCGGTGTCGGCACCGAATTTGTCTCGTTCCAGTCGATCGTTATCGATGCCGGAGCCTCGTGGCTGGTTGAAGGCGATAGCGGCGGCCTTGCCTCGGGCCAGGCGATTTCCGGCTTCGCCGCCGGCGATACGATCATTCTGGATGGATTTACCGCGACCAGCGAAAGCTATGTTTCCGGCAGCGGGATCGTGCTGGCCGCCGGCGCCGGCAGGGAAACGCTCGATCTTCTCGGCGTCACCGCCGTGCATATGCAAACCGTGGCCGCCGGAACCGAGCTTACCATCTGCTACCTTGCCGGAACGCGGGTGCTGACCCGTTCGGGCGAATGTCTGGTTGAGGAATTGCGACCGGGCGATATCGTTCTCACGCGTTTCAAAGGCTTTCAGCCGGTCAAATGGGTCGGCCGCCAGAGTTATTCATCGCGTTTTCTTTCCGCCGACCGGCTGCCGGTTCGGATTGCGCGGGGCGCGCTTGGACCGAACATGCCGGCCGAGGCTTTGTACGTTTCGCCCGGCCATGCGGTTCTGGTGGGCGAGGTTTTCGTGCTCGCCCGCAACCTTGTCAACGGCGTTACCGTCACTCAGGAACACGCGGCTGAAACGATCGCGTATTACGCGATAGAGTTCGAGACGCATGATTGCGTGCTCGCCAACGGACAGTGGGCGGAAAGCTTTGCCGATGCGCCCGGCTTGCGCGCGCAGTTTCACAACGCCGCTGAATTCCAACTTTTGTTTCCCGATCACATCACGCCCGATGAATTGCGGCTATGCGCGCCACGCCCCGAGGCCGGCCCGGAACTGGAAGCGGCCCTTATGCCGGTGATTTCGGCTCTTGCCATTACCCCCGGCGGGTTGCGCGGGTATGTGGAACGCGTGGACAACAGCCAGGTGGTTGGATGGGCATGGGATGAAGCCCAGCCCGATTTTCCGGTGCTCGTGGAGATTTGCCTGGGGGACATGGTTTTGGGAACCGCTCTTGCCTGCCATTACCGCGGGGACCTCGCGGCGGCGCGTCTCGGAAGGGGGCATTGCATGTTCTCCTTCTCCGTTGCGGACCATATCGGAACGGGTGAAGAGGCGATCATCGTGCGTCGCGCCTGCGATGGCGCGATCTTGCCCAGAACCGATGCGTGCCGAGAGGCCGCGTAACTTCGCGCGGCGGTTCTGAACGCTTGGCGCTCGGGCGCCGCCTTCGCCGGAGGTGCGATGTCTGGCTGCGACAGCGTATCAACGCACATATACAGGGTTGCTGACAAAAGCCCGGGCGGGTACAATTTTTATCACCTTTCGGAAACTGGACACTCTTGTCAGCGTCATTTTTTCGGGAGAGGATGATGCGCATAGACCTGACCGGCAAAACAGCGTTGATCACCGGTTCGACCGCAGGCATCGGCTTTGGCATCGCCAAAGGCTTGGCCCAGGCCGGCGCGGCGGTGATCGTGAACGGGCGGAGCAACGAGAGCGTGGAAGCGGCGGTGGCCAGGCTACGCGGTGATTGTTCCGGAGCCGAAATCGTCGGCGCGGCCGCCGACCTTGCCAGCGCACAAGGCTGCGCCGAGCTGATACGGAAAATTCCCCAGGTGGATATTCTCGTCAACAATGCGGGGATTTTTCAGCCGATTGATTTCTTCGAAGCGGATGACGGTATTTGGGAGCGTCATTGGCAGGTAAACGTCATGGCCGGTGTACGTCTCGCCCGTGCCTATCTTCCAGCCATGAAGACGCGGAGCTGGGGGCGGGTTATCTTCATTGCCTCGGAATCCGCGTTCAACATCCCAGCCGACATAATCCACTATGGCGTGAGTAAGATTTCCAATGTCGCAACGGCGCGCGGCTTGGCCAAGCGGATGGCGGGCACGGGTGTTACGGTAAACTCGGTCCTTCCAGGCCCGACCCTGACCGACGGCTTCAGGGCAATGCTCGTGGAGGCGATGGTAAAAACCGGGAAGTCCGCCGAGGTCCTTGCCGATGAATTCGCACGTGCGGCGCGGCCAAGTTCCATCATCGGACGCGCCGCCACGGTTGAGGAAGTGGCGAATATGGTGGTCTATGTCGCCTCGCCCCTCGCCTCCGCCACAACCGGCGCGGCGTTACGCGTGGATGGCGGGGTGGTCGACTCGCTCTGAAACCGCCGTCCCCCGGCAAATTTCTCGGTTACGTTGCGACGGTACGACGCTTGGTCGCCGCCATAATACCAGCCCGCCAATTCATTGACTCTATCAGACAGGTGGCCGGCTGGCATAAGGCTTTGATTTCGCGCGCGGCCGCCCCGCCAACCCCGCGCGCATACCAATCCGCGTTTTCGCGGATTGGTATACGCTGCCGGCCGGGGCTTCCCTCTTCAGCTTGGCAAGCTCGTCCAGCCCCTGTTGCGGCTAACTTTGTCTTCGGGCATTTCAGCCGGCCCTATCAATGTTGCCCCATGGGAGTATGGACGGTGATCCCGTTCAACTCAGGGCGTGCTTTGATCTGGCATGCGAGGCGCGAGTTGGGTTTGACCGAGTCAACGATGGCGAGCAGGGCTTTTTCGTCCGCACTTACAGACGGCAGCTTGCTTAGCCATTCCGGATCGACATCAACACGGCAGGTGGCGCAAGCACAATTGCCGCCACAGTCGGCATCAATTCCCGGCACCAGGTTTTTAATGGCGGCGTCTTTCAGCGATTCGCCTTCCGCGGCATCGACGGCGCGTGCGACATTTTGATAATCGATAAAAACTACTTTGACCATATGACGACGCATCCTTTGCAACGACCCGAGCCTGTCCCGACCTTCTTCATACCAGCCCGCCAATTGATTGATTCTTCCTAACAAGTGGCAGGCTGGCATAAGGCTTTGACTTCGCGCGGCCGCCCAACCAACCCCGCGCGCATACCAATCCGCGTTTTCGCGGATTGGTATCAGGCACTAATGCGAACGGGCAGGGCCTTGAAGCCACGGAAGGCGATGCTGACATCGGTCGGCTCAGGCGTGCCGACGACCTCGATCTGCATCGGCTTGTTCCAGCGCTTGAGCGCTTCTTCCCAGAGAATCCTGAGCTGCATTTCCGCCAGGCGATTGCCCAGGCAGCGATGGATACCAAAGCCGAACGATAAATGCTGTCTCGGGTTGGCACGGTCGATGATGAAAGAATCCGGGTTCTCGATCACCTCGGAATCACGGTTTCCGGACAGATACCACATGATGACCTTATCGCCCTTGCGGATCTGCTTTTCACCGAGCGTCGTATCCTCCGAGGCGGTGCGGCGCATATGCGTAAGCGGGGTCTGCCACCGGATGCTTTCGGACACCAGCGACGGAACCAGAGCCGGCTTGGCGCACAGCTTCCGGTATTCATCGGGGTTGCGGTTCAACGCAAGAACGCTCCCCGACATCGTGTTGCGGGTGGTATCGTTGCCTCCCACGATCAACAGAAGCAAATTTCCCAGATACTCCATCGGCGGCATGTTCCGCGTGGCCGGCGAATGCGCCAGCATCGACACCAAATCGAAGCGGGGCGGCCCATTGACCCGTTCGTTCCAGAGCCTGGTAAAATAAGCCAGACATTCCCCAAGCTCCGCCATCCTGGCCTCTTGCGACTCAACGACCGTCGATCCCGATTCGTGGCTCGCCGACGCAACTTCCGACCATCGCGTCAGCTTCCGACGGTCTTCCCAGGGAAAGTCGAAAATGATCGCCAGCATTTGGGTGGTAAGCTCAATCGAGACGCGATCGACCCAGTCGAAGGTCTCGCCAACGGGCAGAGAATCCAGAACAGCCTCGGTTCGCTGGCGAATCCCGGCTTCCAACGTTGCCAGATTTTCGGGGGAAAGCGCGGGACTCACCGCCATGCGCTGCATGTCATGCTTGGGCGGGTCCATGGCGATGAACATCGGCGTCCCAAGACCAAGCAAACCATCCTCAATGGTGGTTCCGTTGAGCTCCGATGAAAAAATCAGCGGCTTGGTCTCTACGGCGATGATGTCCTTGAATTTCGTGATCGACCAATAGGGACCATAAAGTTTATTGTTCGTGCAATAATGTATCGGGTCCTCGCGCCGCAACCGTTCAAACGCGGTAAATACCGCATCGCTGCGGAAGATCTCGGTATCGGCCACGTCGAGGTCGGCGATCGGGACCGATTTTATCCGATCCAAAACCCTTTGGTCTACGGGATTTACCATGCCATCCATCACATTTCTTCCCTTGGCTTGAAATTGCGACTTACGCGCTTTGAAGGCATCGTTACCCTTATACTCGATTTCGTCAAGGCATTTTGGCTTTCTAGCGATGTGCCTGTTCCAATGTCTGTCTTATCTGGCCGCGGAAAGCATCACGGCGAGGAACATGGCTGTATTCACGGCATTGACGCCGCTGCTCACCGTGGCGCTGAGTGCTCCCCTGCTGAAGGAGACACCGACTGTCGGAATGGTAGGCGGCGGTATCCTGTCGCTGCTCGGGTTGCTCTATCTGGTCAGCGCGGGCGACCCGGCAGCGCTCGCACGCAATGGCGTTCATTTCGGGGACCCATTGATGTTGTTGTCCGCGCTGGTCTATGCGCTTTACGGTGTGTTGCTGAAGCGCTGGAATCTGCCCGTCGTCGGCTGGCAATCAACCTACATGCAAGCGCTTTGCGCCCTGGTGATCATGTTCCCCGCATTGTTAGCGACACCTGCGCCGCTGCGCTCACTGAACGCCGGCACCCTGCCGCTCGTCGGTTATGCGGGTGGACTGGCCTCGGTGGTTCTTCCTTTTCTCTGGGTCCGTGGTGTCCATATCCTAGGACCGAGCCGCTGCGCTGTCTTCATGAACCTGCTGCCGGTCTTCACCGCGCTTGGGGGCGATCGTCCTGCTAGGGGAGCCTGTACGTTTATACCATATGGTTGGCGGTGGCGTGGTGCTCGCGGGCGTAGCCTGCGCCGGCATATTCCGCCGTCCCTTGCGCGGCGCGTCCCCTGCTCTGCCCGAGATCGTCGAATGAACGGATTGGCGCTTGCAACGGAAGGATCTTTGCACGCTCCTCTCGGGTCCCGATCGCCTTCCACCCTCTGCCAGGGCGGCCGCCCCAGCGCGGCCCGCACCGGACCGGCGATCCCAGCGCATACTTAAGCGCCCCATACTTAAGCGCCCCATATTTCATGCGATTTGTCTGGCCTTTACGTCATCGACGGACATGTTCAATCCTGAGGATTGAGCAGCCGGTACGTCCTGCCGATGATCGATCACCATATAGCCTCGTCCCCAGTTGGTCTCAATGAAGTCGTCGACGCCCATGGACTGCAATTTTTTCCGGATCTTACAAATGAATACGTCGATAATTTTGGGATTTGGCTCATCCAGCCCCCCATAGAGGTGATCGAGAATCGCTTCCTTGCTCAACACGGCTCCTTTGCGAAGGGCCAGGATCTCGGCGATCTGATATTCCTTTTTCGTTAGCATGACCGGCTTGCCTTTCGCGAAAATCTTTTTCGCGTTCATATTGATCTCGACGGCTCCGATCCAGAGCGAGTTTTCCTGAAACCCTCGGCTGCGACGGATAAGATTCTGAATTTTCATGAAGACTTCTTCGTGCGAAAGGGCGTTTACGATAAGATCATCCGCCCCGGCCTGCAAAATTCGCAATCTGGCTATTTCCGTCATTGAACGCGCAATGACGATGATGGGTGCCCGCACCTTTGCGAGCCGCAGTTTACGGATAAGTTCCACTTCGCTTGGGCGTTCTTCCGACAGACGCAGCAAAACAGCGTCGTATTCGTAAAATTTGATGAGGTCGAGGGCTTCCTCGCTATCATTTGTTTCATCGACGATAGCCAGCTTCGACCGAAGGTAAGGCACCAGTAAGTCGCCTTTATTAACAAACGTCGCAAAAGATAAAATTTTCATTGCCGCCTCCGTAAGATTAATACGGAGTACAACCACAGCAAGAACAAAGTCAATAACTTATTTGATTACCACTTTAAGTAATCCAATATTTGAGACAAGTTCGACGAACTGCGAAAGTTCCCCTTTTGCAGAACCTTATTATGTTCCGCACTCCATAACCGGCTGGGCATATGAAACGCGGCAGGTGGACGGCGCGGCCCGGTGCATGCCATGTTCAGCCGGACGGAGGTTTGCTGATATGTCCGGTGTGAGGCTGCGGCCATGAGCGTCATGAGCAATCTGGAAGCCGGCCGTCATGATCACGTCCGCCCGGCCCACGCGGCGGGATTGCGCCTGACGCGTGTGGCGCGGGTGGAGCGCGTGCATCCCGGCATCGCCTGGCTTCCCCTCTTCGCCCCTGCGGGCGAGGGCTCGGGGGGCTGGGTCGATTGGCCGCGCCAGGAGCCGCGGGCCGCGCCGCGGCCAGAAATGGCTTTCGCCGAAGGCAGTTGAGGCAAAGGCCCAAGCGCCGCCTCGTTCGAATGCCGGGAGCCGAAATGAAACATTTCCCAGCCCTGTTCCCTATCGCTCACCCTGTTGTCGTGACACTGGAAGGATTCTCATGCACTGGCTGAAGCGTCACTGGCCGCTCGCCCTCCTCCTCACCGCGGGGGTTTTGCTGGCGGGCGGTCTAGGCTGGTACCTGCTGCAACCTAACGGGTTAGGCCCCGGCTTCGCCAGCGGCAACGGCCGGATCGAGGCGACGGATATCGACATCGCCACAAAGATCGCGGGACGCATCAAAGACATGTTGGTTGATGAGGGGGATTTCGTCACCGCCGGCGAGGTGGTGGGGCATATGGATGTCTCGGTGCTGGAGGCCCAGCGCGCCGCGGCGGTCGCCCAGATGGAGGAAGCGCAGATCAATGTTCAGACCGCGCAAAGTCTCGTCTTCCAGCATCAGGCCGAAGTCGCGGCGGCCCAGGCTCTGGTTGCGCAGCGGGAGGCGGAGCGCGACGCGGCCCGCCGCCGCCTCGCCCGCTCGGAGATCCTGGCCCCGCGCGGCGCCATGCCTCAGCAGACCCTGGATGACGACCGTGACAATTTTCTCGGGGCCGAGGCGGCGGTGAGCGGGGAGCAGGCCAATCTCGCCGCCGCGCAGGCGGCGGTCACCGCGGCCCAATCCCAGGTGATCGGGGCACGGGCGGCGGTGGAGGCGGCGCGGGCGGATATCGCCGCCATCCAGGCCGACATCGATGACAGCACGTTGCGCGCCCCGCGTGAGGGCCGGGTGCAGTATCGCGTCGCCCAGCCCGGGGAGGTACTGCCCGCCGGCGGCAAGCTGCTGAACATGATCGACCTCGGCGATGTGTATATGACCTTTTTCCTGCCCACCGCGGATGCCGGCAGGCTGCGCATGGACGGAGAAGCGCGGCTGATACTGGATGCCTTCCCGCAATATGTAATCCCGGCGCGCATCTCCCTCGTCGCCGATGTCGCGCAATTCACGCCGAAAACCGTGGAAACGGCGGAGGAACGGACCAAGCTGATGTTCCGGATCAAGGCGCGCATCGATCCGGCCTTGCTCAAGGAATACATTCGCGGGGTGAAGACCGGCCTGCCCGGCGTGGCCTATGTCCGGCTGGATCCGACCCAGCCCTGGCCCGCCGCTCTGGCCGTCAAATTGCCGCAATGAGCGGCGGCGCTCCGGTCGCGCGGCTGAGCGGCGTGGGGCTGCGCTATGGCGCCAGGCACGCGCTGGCGGAAGTAGCCGTGGAGATCCCCGCCGGGCGGGTGGTCGGGTTGATCGGCCCGGATGGTGTGGGAAAATCCAGCCTGCTCTCGCTTGTTGCCGGCGCGCGCCGGGTGCAGGAAGGTCATGTGGAGGTGCTGGGCGGCGATATCGCCGATCCGGCTCACCGCGCCCGGGTATGCCCGCGCATCGCCTATATGCCGCAGGGGCTGGGACGCAACATCTATCCCACCCTCTCGGTTTTCGAAAACATCGACTTCTTCGCCCGGTTGTTCGGCCAGGCGGAGGAGGAGCGGCGGACCCGGATCGGCGAATTGCTGGCGGCCACCGGCCTCGCCCCGTTCGCGTCGCGCGCCGCCGGGCATCTCTCCGGCGGCATGAAGCAGAAACTCGGCCTGTGCTGTGCGCTGATTCACGACCCTGACCTGCTGATCCTCGATGAGCCGACAACCGGCGTGGACCCGTTATCGCGGCGGCAGTTCTGGGAGCTCATCGGCCGCATCCGCGCCGGTCGGCCAGGGCTCAGCGTGATGGTGGCGACCGCCTACATGGAGGAGGCGGCGCGCTTCGACTGGCTGCTGGCGATGGATGCGGGGCGGGTTCTCGCCACTGGCGCCCCGGCGGAGCTTCAGCGCCAGACAGGCGCGGAATCCCTGGAGGCGGTGTTCATAGCCCTGCTGCCGGAGGAAAAACGCCGGGCTCATAAACCCGTGCACATTCCGCCACGTCCGGCGGGCGAGGCGGAAATCGCCATCGAGGCCAAGGGATTGACGCGCCGTTTCGGTGATTTCGTCGCCGTCGATCACGTGGATTTCCGGATCGAGCGGGGGGAGATTTTCGGTTTCATCGGTTCCAATGGCTGCGGCAAGACCACGACGATGAAAATGCTCACCGGCCTGCTGCCCGCGACCGAGGGGCAGGCGAGGCTGTTCGGCCGCGAGGTGGACGCCAACGATATCCAGGTCCGCCGCCGCGTCGGCTATATGTCGCAATCCTTCTCGCTCTATTCCGAATTGACCGTGCGCCAGAATCTGGTTCTGCACGCCAAGCTGTTCCAGCTCCCCGCCGCCCGCATAGCGGGGCGCGTGGAAGAGATGTCGCGGCGTTTCGAATTGACCGGACTGATGGACGCCCTGCCCGGCAACCTGCCGCTCGGCCAGCGCCAGCGCCTCTCCCTGGCGGTGGCGATGATCCACGGGCCGGACATGCTCATCCTGGATGAGCCGACCTCCGGCGTGGACCCCGTGGCGCGGGATGCCTTCTGGCAGAGCCTCGCCGATCTCTCGCGGCAGGACCGGGTAACGATCTTCATCTCCACCCATTTCATGAACGAGGCGGCGCGTTGCGACCGCGTGGCTTTGATGCATGCGGGCCGGGTGCTGGTGATCGGCTCCGCCGCGGAGCTGATGGCGGCGCGCGGCGCGGCC
>JAJYAF010000512.1:1675-2729 GCA_021779655.1 Pseudomonadota bacterium | reverse complement strand
ATTTTCCCGTTCCTGCGCGGCGATCTCGCGCAGCAGCCTATCCGGCTCGTCGGTTGAAACGGCGGAGCCGTTCCTGATCCATTCCCCGATCCTGTCCAGCAATTCCCGCATGGCCGGCATGATCGCCTCACGACGCTCCAGCTGGCTCACGCGATCGCCGATCGAGGCAATAACGGGCATCAGGCTCAGCACGTAAAGCCGCAGCCGCACGACATGCCTGGTCGCGATCGCGAGCGGGGATACGTCGAAAGCGAGTTGCGTCGTCACCATGCCGATATCGACCGCTTCCGCGGCCAGGCGCGTCCGCGCCGCCTTCGCGGCCTCTTCCTCATGCCGTCCCGCGAGCGCGGCGACCAGCCAATCAGCGCCGGGCTTGGTCCAGGCCCCGATCTGGGCCGCCAGGACCGACCCGAGCGGAAGGGGAAACAGCACCGAGCCGACCACCGACATGCAGGCGATCCCGAGCGAGATTTCCTCGACACGGGCAAGAGCGATGTGAAACACCTCGTTCGGCATCGCGACGGAGGGAAACACGATGATGCCGGCGGTGTAGCTCGCCAGCATGAAGGTGTAGGAGCTCGCGGAGCGCTGCAACAGCGAGAGATAGAGACAGACCGCCACCCAGGAGGCCAGCGCCAGGCAGAGCAGGACCGGCGCGTTGACAAGGTTCGGAACCATCGCGACGGCGGCGCTGCCGCCCAGGATCGTCCCGCAAAACCGATACAACGCCTTGGAACGCACGGCACCGGTGAACGGCTGCGCGACGATATAGACCGTCGCCATCGCCCAATACGGATTATCGAGCCCCAGCCAAAGCGCGATGGCGAACGCCATCATCGCGGCGAGAAAGGCTTTAAGCGCGAAGATCAGCTCGGTAGGCTTAGGCATCAGATTATAGAAGCATGAAACAAATGGCCGATCCAGGCTCGCCGTCCCCGCCGGATAGGCCGGATCGAATACCAGTCCTGACGGGTGCGCGAGCGATTTTTCAAGCCCGATTTCGGTGCGGGCGGAAAACCGAACTGCCGCAACGTTGCCGTGTTCCCGGCATGAT
>JAJYAF010000512.1:0-1665 GCA_021779655.1 Pseudomonadota bacterium | reverse complement strand
ATCTGGCCAGGTTGATGCACCATTTTTTTGACGTTTCTGTTTTTCAGGAGAAGCGATTATGGAGAAAAAGATCGCGCCGTTGGTGGGTGCCCTCGCTGGACTGGCCGGTTTGAGTGTCGGCGCCCAAGGAGCGAATGCCTCAACGGCGTTCTCAGCCGAGCCAATGGCGGTCACATCGTATTCCGACCTGCTTCAGCCCATACCCAACGCACGCGCTGTGTTACAGGCACATAATGCCAGGATGCTGGAACGGGCCGGCGCCATGCCGAATGGGGTAAGATTGGCCCAGTGGGGTGAAAACGATCATCACCACCACCATCATCATCACCATCATAATCAAGGCTATTATTACGGGTCGCCGCCCCCGCCGGCCTGGTACTACGCGCCGCCGCCGCCGGTCTATCCCCATCACCACCATCACCACCATCACCATCACGATAGCGGCCTGATGCTCTTTCCGGGATTCGCCTTGGGATTTGATTGACCGCTATTCGTCCGAGGCGCGGTCCCTGGCCCGGGCCGCGCCGAGGATGCGCCGATACGTTCCGTCGAACACGGTATTCGTCGATGATGTCCATCGCGTATCCAAGCCCAGGGTATCGCGGCTGGCGTGGATGCGTCTTGACTGCATCTCGCGCTCGGCTTCTTCCTCCGGTCCCATTGGCTCCAACTGGATCCCGGGATCCGTCGGGACGACACAGAACTGCATGAAGGGCTCGCCTGGCCGAAATACATGAAAGCTGCCGGCCGGCGGAGCTTTGAACACGACGAAGTTGATCATCGGCCACCATGAAGTACGGAGCAATGCCGGCACGGCCAGCGGTACATCATTCGCGTCGCTCAGAAAAAAGCGGGGATGAGGCTCGGCGCGCACCGCAAAGCCGTCTGGCACTTTAAGATCCAGCAGCAGCTGATACGTGTAATAGTTCTCACCAAAGGACCGGAACGGCGGCGGTTTCGCCTCAGCGGACGCCGTATCGGTTTCGAAATAGAACTGGCCGTCCCGCCGGGAGACACGCAATTCCTGGTCATGAGGATAAAGCACCTCGATTCCATATTGCGCGCCCTCGACAAAGGGAAGGCAGTGCCAGGCTTGTTCGTGGGAGCCATCCCGCCGCGGCTCCTTGACGCCACCCCAGCCGGGGATTTCCACCTTGGTCCGACGTGGCGCGAGTTCTGGACGAAACAACCGGTAGCGGATCGTGATCATTGCAATTCCCGAAAAAACGTCTGGCCATAAGCTTACACGATATCGTAAAGCCACGCCGAAGGAAATCCGGGCTTGTCGTTTTGTCCTCTTCCCTTGCGGCGACCGCCCATTACCCCAGCCGCCGCTACCTGATCCATTGCTCCGGCAGCATGATACGGAGTATCCGGTCACGAAAGACGAACTGATGGATGAGCGCCATCGCGGCATGCCCCCCCGCGAGGATGATGATAACCCAGGCGTTCAGATCATGCAGTTCAGCAACGATATCATTCGTCCCCTTCGGAAAGGCCCCGAAGGGAGACGAAATCGGGAAGCCAAAAAAGTTGAGGGGGTGATTCTCCGTCCACGGCCATAGAAAACCCAGAGCCACTTGAAGGACGAGCAGCAGATAGAGCGCATAATGCACCACTCGCGAAGCCACCCGCACCAGGCCCTTGGTTAAATCCTCGACCTCG
>JAJYAF010000511.1 GCA_021779655.1 Pseudomonadota bacterium | reverse complement strand
AAGGCGTATGCAGCACAAATGGTAATCAAACGCCAGGGTGTCCACCCCGCGGCCCCGGGCGGGTGCCCCGCCTACTGGCCAGTTGCCCCGAACTGCTGGTATCTGGCCATCGTCATGCTGATTCGCCACTTGCTGGGTATCGAGGGGCTGAACCCCGCCGCGGTCACCGCCATGCTGGATTTGGCGGAAAATTACGTTCTCCTGAACCGCTCCGGCAAAACCCAGCGCGATCTGCTGCGCGGGCGAACCCTGATCAACCTGTTCTTCGAGGATTCAACCCGCACCCGCACGAGCTTCGAACTGGCGGGCAAGCGGCTCGGCGCGGATGTGATCAACATGTCCGTGCCCACCTCCTCGGTCAGCAAGGGGGAGACCCTGCTCGATACCGCCGCGACGCTGAATGCCATGAACTGCGACCTGCTGGTGGTGCGGCACAACCAGTCCGGCGCGCCCGCGCTGCTGGCGCAGAAGGTGGATGCGGCGGTGATCAACGCCGGCGATGGCATGCATGAGCATCCCACCCAGGCGCTGCTCGACGCGCTGACCATCCGCCGGCACAAAGGCCGGGTACAGGGGCTGATCGTCGCCATTTGCGGCGATATCGCCCATTCCCGCGTCGCCCGCTCCAACCTTCTGCTGCTCACCATGCTGGGCAATACCGTCCGCCTCATCGGCCCCCCTACCCTCATTCCGGCGGAAATCGCGTCGCTCGGCGCCAGCGTGTATCACGACATGCGCGAGGGCCTGCGTGACGCCGATATCGTGATGACACTGCGCCTGCAGAAGGAGCGGATGAACAAGGCGCAGGTGCCAAGCGCGCGGGAGTTTTTCGCCTTCTACGGCCTGGATGCCGACAAGCTCGGCCATGCCAGGCCGGATGCGCTGGTGATGCATCCCGGGCCGATGAACCGGGGCGTGGAAATCGACAGCGCGGTCGCCGACCATCCCCTGCGCTCGGTCATCCGGGAACAGGTGGAAATGGGGGTGGCGGTGCGCATGGCGGTGCTGGATACCCTCTCCCGGGACCCGTATCCCGATGCCTGAGCACAATCCGCCTCCCGACCTGCTGTTTCGCAAGGTCACGCTCGCCTTGCCCGACGGGCTGCGCGAGGGCGAACTCCTTGTCCGGGATGGCCGCATCGCCGATTTCGGCCCCGGCCTCGGCGATCCGGAGGGCGCCCAGGTCATCGAGGCGGAGGGCGCGGTGCTGGCGCCGGGGCTGGTGGATATGCGCGCCTCGCTCGGCGAGCCGGGATTCGAATACCGCGAGACCATCGCCTCGGCCGCCCAGGCGGCGGCGGCGGGCGGCGTAACCACCATCGCGGTGCTGCCGGATTCCCGCCCGGTGATCGACGATCCGGCGCTGGCGCGGCTGATCGCCTCGCGCGGGGAGGAAACCGGTTCCGTGACCCTGCTGCCCTATGGGGCAGCAACCCGGGGCTGCCAGGGCCGGGAACTGGCCGAATACGGGCTGCTCAAGGCCGCCGGCGCCATCGCCTTCACCGACGGCGCACGCGCCATCGGCTCCGCCCTGCTGATGCGCCGCGCCCTCTCCTACGCCAGCGGGTTCGGGTTGAAAATCGTGCAACATCCGGAAGATCCGGAACTTGCCGAAGGCGGCGCCGCAACCGAGGGCGCGCGCGCCACGCTGATGGGCCTGCCCGGCATTCCCGCCGCCGCCGAGGCCATCATGGTCGCGCGCGATATCCGGCTGGCCGAACTCACTGGCGGCGCCGTGCATTTCGCCCATGTTTCCACGGCCGAGGCCTGCGCGCTGATCGCCGGGGCCAAGGATCGCGGCATTCCGGTCACCGCCGATACCGCCCCGCCCTATTTCGACCTGAACGAGACCGCCATCGGCGATTTCCGAACCTACGCCAAATTCTCCCCGCCGCTGCGGGCGGAATCGGACCGGCTGGCGATCGTGGCCGCGCTGAAGGACGGCACGATCGACGCCATCGCCTCCGACCATCAGCCGCGCGATGCCGATGACAAGCGGGTGCCGTTCGCGGAAGCGGCCCCCGGCGGCGCGGGGCTTGCCACGCTGCTGGCCGTGACCCTCGCCCAGGTGCATTCCGGCATGCTTGGCCTTGGCGAAGCGCTGGCGCTGCTCACGGAAAAGCCGGCGAAATGGCTGGGTATCGAGGCGGGCATGCTGCGCCGGGGCGCGCCGGCCGATCTGTGTCTCTTTCACCCCGAACGCTCCTGGCGCGTGGAAGCCGGCAAGCTGCCAGGCAAGGCCCAGAACACGGTTTTCGATGGCCGCGCCCTGGAAGGCCGCGTGCTCGGCACCTGGAAGGCCGGCAGGCGGATCGTGCCATGAACGATCTGCTCGTTCTGGCCGCAGGCTATCTTTTGGGTTCAATCCCGTTCGGTCTTTTGCTGACACGCCTGGCCGGGCTGCCGGATATTCGCTCGATCGGTTCGGGCAATATCGGCGCGACCAACGTATTGCGGACCGGCAATAAAAAGCTGGCCGCGCTCACTTTGTTTCTGGATGGCTTCAAGGGCGCCCTGGCCGTGCTCTTGGCCTGGCATTTCGGCCCTGCCGCCCGGCTGCAGCCCTATCGCGTGATCGTCGCCAACGACAGCACCGTCGAAGCCGTGGCCGCGCTGTCGGACGTCGGCAAATACGTCGCCGTCGACGTGCAGAGCATGAATACCGTCGCCGAAACCACGACCGGCAAAGACGATGAAGAAGATGATGATGACGGCAGCGGCGTTCGGCTCTATCAGAGCAT
>JAJYAF010000510.1 GCA_021779655.1 Pseudomonadota bacterium | reverse complement strand
CGGCTTCGCCTTCGCCTCGGTGACCGAGACGAGCCTGGCCGAAATCTGGAACGCGGACCCCGCCTTCCTGCGTTTCCGCGGTACCGACTGGATGCCCGAGCCCTGCCAGTCCTGCGACCGGCGCGAGATCGACTGGGGTGGCTGCCGCTGCCAGGCCTTCGCCATGACCGGTGATCCGGCGCGCACGGATCCGGCCTGCGCCCTGTCGCCGGACCATGCGCTGATGCAGGCGGTGGCCTTCGAGCGGCCGGAGACCGCGCCACCCTATGTCTATCGCCGCATCGGCGCGGCGGAGCCGGCGGAGGCCCCGTTCGAAGCCGCCGACTGAGACCGGGTGGCAGTGCCCTGGCGGAGTTGACTCGTGTCAGGTGGCACGTTCACGCGGCAGCGCGCGTAAGCGGAGCGACACGAAGCTCTTTGTCTGCCGACAGGCGCGCGGATTTTCCTGCTACCGGCGAGAGCGGACAACTCATTGGTTGCTTGTACCATTCATCTTGCTATCATCGATTTTGGTACACTCAAGTCTTGAGCACGTCCGGGACGAAGGCGTTTGTATGTCAGATATCACCGTCTCACGATCCGGCTCATCCGTCTATTATCAATATGCCGGATTCTGGTGGCGCGTCTGGGCGTCCCTGATCGATGGCATAATCGTGACCCTAATTGGCTTCATAATCGGCTTCATAATCGGCTTCACTGGCGGCGTTTGGGCCGCCATGAATGGCATTCCGCAGAACCAGACCTCCTCGATAACGACAATAATCGGTTTTCTGATTGGCTCCTTATATCACCCGGTATTTGAAAGCTCGTCTATGATGGGTAGCCCGGGCAAGCGGCTATTCAGCCTGCGCGTGGTTGACGATCATGGCGACCCCATCGGGTTCGGACGCTCGCTTGGCCGCAATCTTGGCAAATTCGTTTCAAGCCTCATCATCGGCGTCGGCTTCCTAATGGCAGGGTGGACGCGGCGCAAACAGGCGCTGCACGACATGATGTCAGGGTGTCTTGTCGTCCGGCAGCGCCGCACAAGGGAAGCCGTCAACATCGTCGAGAGGTAATGCTGGGCGCTCAAGCGCCTGCTGTTGTGTCGGAGGCGCAACCCGTTCTACCGGATGCCCGCGCGGCGTAGGCCGCGCGGGCGGCGTGGATGGCGGGCTGGTTCGCCTTCGCCCACGCCAGCAGCGTGTCCATCGGTGCCAGCAGCGAGCGGCCCAGCGGCGTCAGCGCGTACTCCACCCGCGGCGGGATCGTCGGGTAGGCGGTGCGCGTCAGGAATCCATCCTGTTCCAGCGTGCGCAGCGTCTGAGCCAGCATGCGCTGGGAGATATCGCCGATCGCGCGCCGGAGTTCGGTGAAGCGCAGGGTGCCGGACGCGAGCGCGAACAGCGCCAGCAGGCTCCAACGATCGCCGATGCGGTCGAGAATATCCCGGATCGGGCAGGGCTCGCGCGCCTCGGCGTGGGGAAGGTCCATCATCGCGCTCCTGACCGGTCACCCGCAGGGCGGTTACCGCGAGGTACCTTGGTAATGAAAAAATCCCGCCTTGCGTGGCCGGTCTCCGGTATATAGATCGTCCTCACTCTCGAATCGAGAGTGAGTTCGGATCCGGATCATCGGGCCGAAACAGGAAGGGAAAAGCGATGTCCGATCGTGTCAATGGCCTTGAGGCGTGGTCGCCGCGCCTGCTCAGCGTGCTGCGGATCGCGGTCGGTCTGCTGTTCCTCGAACACGGCACCGCCAAGCTGTTCGGCTTCCCGCACGTCGCCTATTTCGACCATCTGCCCCTGATCTCGCTGATCGGGCTGGCGGGCGTGCTGGAAGTGGTCGGCGGCGTGCTGATCATCCTCGGTCTGTTCACGCAGATCACCGCGTTCATCCTCTCCGGCGAGATGGCGGTGGCCTATTTCATGGTCCATGCGCCGCAGGGCTTCTTCCCGGTGCTGAACCAGGGCGAGGCGGCGGTGTTCTATTGCTTCGTGTTCCTCTATTTCGCCGCCGCCGGCGGCGGTGCCTGGAGTCTGGACGCGATGCGCAAGTCCGCGGCCTGACCCGGGCGGCCAAGCTTTACCGACCGGGGTCCGGGGCCTCCCGGCCCCGGCGGGTCCAGGGCAGCGCCCTGGTCTTTCCGACGCCTACATGCCACCCGGATAGTTCGGCCCGCCGCCGCCCTCGGGCGTGACCCAGTCGATATTCTGCTGCGGGTCCTTGATGTCACAGGTTTTGCAGTGGACGCAGTTCTGGGCGTTGATCTGCAGCCGCGGCGTGCCGTCCTCGGCGCCGACCACCTCATAGACCCCGGCCGGGCAGTAGCGGCTTTCGGGGCTGGCGAAGCGCTCCCAGTTGACGCCTGCCCACGCCGCCGGGTCGCGCAGATGCAGATGCGCCGGCTGGTCTTCCTCGTGGTTGGTGTTGCTGATGAACACCGAGGCGAGCCGGTCGAAGGTCAGCGTCCCGTCCGGCTTCGGGTAGGCGATGCGCGGCGCCGTTGCGGCCGGCTGCAGGGTGGTGTGGTCCGGGTGGGTGTGGTGCAGCGTCCAGGGCGCGCGGCCGCGGAGCAGGTAGGTGTCGAGCGCGGCATTCACCATCCCGCCCCAGAAGCCGAAGCGGGCGAAGCCGGGGCGGATATTGCGCACCGTGCGCAGCTCCGCGTCGAGCCAGCTGGCGCGCAGCCTTTCGGTGAAGCCGGCGGGCTCGGCCGGGCGGTCTCCGCCCAGCGCCTCGGCTACCGCCTCGGCGGCCAGCATGCC
>JAJYAF010000509.1 GCA_021779655.1 Pseudomonadota bacterium | reverse complement strand
CCCGGCCGCCCGGGCGGTCCAGCGCCTCCAGCAGCAGCGGCGCAAGCCCGGCGGCAACCAGCCGCCGCGCCGCCCCGATTCCGGCCGCCCCCGCCCCGATAATCACCACGTCCGGATGGTCCATCGCTTCGCTAACCCGCATCCTGCGGGGCGCCCGGTTCCCGCAAAACGCCCATTTTCAACATCGCGGCCAGAACCGCCCCGCGAACCGGCCGCGCCACCGCCAGCTCGAACACGATGCAAACCGGCACGAAAACCGCCACGAACCGCCCCCACCCCACGCGCCAATGCAGGGCCACCAGAAACATCACCGCCCCCATCACCCACAGCCCCAGAAGAATGGTGAGATAGGAAGGCAGAAGCTCAAGCCGCACCCGCCCCAGCGGCGCGCCGCAACGCGGGCAACCGGGCCGTACCGTGAGGAAGCCCTGGAAAATGCCGGCACGGCCGCAAACGGGGCAGCGCATCAGCGCCCCCCGGCCCAGCATCGTACCCCAGCCCGGCAGAGCCGGAATATCGGCCGTGGCCTTCACCTCCGGCGCGGGATAAATCTGCGGCATGAGTTCCTCTCCTTCATCGACCAGCAGAAGCAGACATGGCGCCCCGCCCGCGTGAGGCAAGCTCCGACGGATATGACAAACCCCACGGGAAGCCTCATTCTACATCGGCAAGGCGGTAACCGACGCCTGGCTCGGTCATCACGCGGGCTCCGACCTCCGGCCCCAGCTTGCGGCGAAGCTGGCCGATATAAACCCGCAAATACGCCACATCCTCGGCATGCGCCGGACCCCATAGGGCGGTTAGGATCTGCCGATGGGTCAGCACCCGGCCGCGATTGCGCGCCAGCAGCAGCAGCAGCGCATGTTCGCGCTTCGTCAGCGGCAATTCAACCTGGTTGAGGGTCACCTTGGCCGACAGCGGATCGATCATAAGCCCGGCGGCGGTAAACGGCTTGTCCGCATGCTCCTGGCGCAGTTGCCGGCGCATCGCGCCGCGAATGCGCGCCAGAAGCTCGCCGAGGGCGAAGGGTTTTTCGACGTAGTCGTCCGCCCCGCCATCCAGCGCGCGGATCTTTTCCGCCTCGCGGTCACGGGCGGATAGCACGATAACGGGAATCGCGGTGAATTCCCGGAGTTTCGCCAGCACCTCCTCGCCGTCCATATCGGGCAGGCCCAGATCGAGCAGGATTACATCCGGCGCCCGCGCGGCGGCAAGCCGCAGGGCGTCATCGCCGCGCTCCGCCCGCAACGGCGTGTATCCCGCGGCCGTAAGCGCCGGCCCGAGGAAACGGTGAATTTGCGGCTCGTCATCGACGACGAGAACAGTGCCCAGGGAAGGAGTCACGCCGCCGGAAGTTCCACCGTGATAACGGTTCCCGGCGCGCCATCCGCTGGCAGATCAAGCCTCGGACTCTGGGCCCGGATGGACCCGCCCATCGCTTCCACGAAGGCCTTGGCGATGGCGAGACCCAGGCCCGTTCCGGGCGCAGCGCGGTCGCCACGGGTCGCACGGAAAAACCTGTCGAAAACATGCGGCAGATCGGCGGCCGGAATGCCGACGCCCTCATCGCCTATGGCGATCGCCACCCTGCCCGCATCGCGTCGCGCCGTGACGGTGACACGGCTGCCCGCCGCGGAATATTTCACCGCGTTGTCCAGGATATTCACCAGAACCTGTTCCAGCAATGTTGGGTCGGCGAGCAGATGGGTCGCGTCGTCCGCGATATTGACGCCGGCATACATCGCGCCCGGAACCCGCGTGATCGCCGCCTCGACCACATCCGCAAGGCGCAGCCTTTCCCGGCGGGCGACAATTTCACCGGTTTCCACCCGGGCCATTTCCATGACGTTGGACAAGAACCTGGCCATGCGTTCGCTGTCCTGCGTGATGCTGGCAAGCAGATCGGCGCGGGTTTCGGCATCCAGCGAAGCACCCGAACGCGCCAGGGTTTCCGCCGCGCCGCGGATGGCGGTGAGTGGCGTGCGCAGGTCGTGCGACAGCGAGGATAGCAGCGCGGTAAGCAGCTTCTGGCTGTCCTCCCGCGCCTGGCCTTGCGCCGCTCCCACGGTCAGGCGAATCCGCTCCAGCGCCATCGCGGCCTGATCGGCCAGCGCCGATAACGTTTGGTGCAGCGGCTCCGGCGGCGGGCCGGCGGGAAGCGCGCCGAGAACGCCGATGGGCGCGCCGTTCACGCGCATCGGGATGAACCGCCAGGGCACGGAGGGCAGCGTGGCGGTGCCGATGCCGGTTTCAATATTGTTACGGAACGACCAGTCGGCGGCCGCCAGCGCCGCCTCATCCAGCGTGATGCCGGGCGGCTCCCGCACCGGGGCTTGCAGAATGCCGTTTTCGGCAAGCAGCACGGCGCCGCCCGTGGTTATGGCCGCGGCCTCCCCGGCGGTCTCGTGCAGCAATTGCGGCTGCGTGGCGGCGCGGGAGAAACGCTGGCCGAAAAGCGAAATGCGGCGCAGCGCCTCTATCCGGGCGCTGGCGTTTTTCGCTTCCACCCGCACACGGCCGGCCAGCGAGCCGGTGACGATGCCGGTGGCGAGAAAGACCGCGAGCGCCACCACGTCCCGCGGGTCGGAGATGGAAAGCGTGTAGAAGGGCGGAAGGAAAAAGAAGTTCCAGCACAGAAAGCCGGCAAGCGCGGTGGCCAGGCCGGCGATAAGGCCGAAGCGGCTGGCCGCGGCCACGATCGCGCCGATGAAGACCATGCCCATGGCTTCCCGGGGTACGCTGTGGCGAAA
>JAJYAF010000508.1 GCA_021779655.1 Pseudomonadota bacterium | reverse complement strand
ACCAAGGAAGAATCGGTCATGCGTCCGCTGCGCAACCATCTTTTCGCCGCCGGCATAGAAGTTGAGTGCAGCAAGGGCGAAGCGGAGATGGGCCAGGAAGAGTTGAATCTGCGTTACGCTTCCGCTTTGGCCTGCGCCGATCAGCACACATTCGCCAAGCACGCGACCAAGGAAATCGCTTGGCAGAACGGTGCCAGCGCCACCTTCCTGCCCAAATGGCGCGCCGACAAGGTGGGCTCGTCGAGCCACATCCATTGCTCGCTGTTCAAAGACGGCGCCAATGCTTTTCACGATCCCAGCCGGCCGCATGGCAAATCCGAGCTGATGGATCATTTTGTTGCCGGCCTGCTGGCCTATGCGCCTGAATACACTTATTTCCTGGCCCCCTATGTCAACAGCTACAAGCGTTTTCGCAAAGGCACCTTCGCACCCACCAAAATTGTCTGGTCGGTTGATAACCGCACCGCCGGTTTCCGCCTGTGCGGCGCCGCCAGCAAGGGCGTGCGCATCGAATGTCGGATCGCGGGCTCCGATGTAAACCCTTATCTCGCCCAGGCGGCGCTTCTGGCGGCGGGCATCGCGGGTATCGAGAAAAAGCTGCCGCTGGGCGAACCTAGCCGGGGCGATCTCTATGAGCAGAAACAGATCGGCGAGATTCCACGCACGCTGCGTGCCGCCACGGAAACCTTGCGCCATTCCAAAATGCTGCACGAGGCATTCGGGGAAGAGGTCATAGAACATTATACCCGCGCCGCCGAAGTTGAGCAGGAAGAGTTCGACATCGCGGTCACCGACTGGGAAATCGCCCGCGGCTTCGAGAGGTGCTGAGATGAGCCAGCTGACCCTGATTTCCCCCATTGACGGCGCCGTGCTCGCCGTCCGCGAAACGCTGAACCAAGCGGCCGCCATAGCGGCGGCGGCGCGGGCCAGATCGGCTCAGCACGCCTGGGCGGCCAGGCCGCTTGATGAGCGCATCGCGCTGGTGCGCAAGGCGGTCGAGATAATCGGCCAGCAAACCGATCGCATGACACATGAACTCGCCCTGCAAATGGGCCGCCCGGTGCGCTATGGCGGTGAGTTCCGGGGCTTTTGCGAACGCGCCGATTACATGTGCGGCATCGCGCCCGACGCCCTCAAACCCCTGGTGATCGAGGACAGCGCCACCGCGCTGCGCCAGATCACGCGCGAGCCGCTAGGCGTCGTTCTGGTCATCGCGCCCTGGAACTATCCGTACATGACGGCCATCAACACCATCGCCCCGGCTTTGGTTGCCGGTAACAGCGTGCTGCTCAAACATTCAGAGCAGACTTTTCTGGTCGGCGAGCATCTGGCCGAGGCATTCCTCGCGGCCGGCATCCCCGCCGATGTGTTCGCGCATATATTCCTCGACCACGACACCACGGCGCGGCTCATATCGGGCCGTCATGTCAATTTCGTCAATTTCACCGGCTCGGTGCGCGGCGGCAAGGCCATTGAAACCGCGGCGGCGGGCACGTTCATTTCCGTCGCCACCGAGCTTGGCGGCAAAGACCCGGCCTATGTGCGCGCTGACGCCAATCTCGAGGCGGCGGTGGAGGGCGTGATGGATGGCGCCATGTTCAATGCCGGCCAATGCTGCTGCGGCATTGAACGCATCTATGTGCATGATAGCCTGTTTGAGGCGTTCGTTGAAAAGGCGGTTGCCTGGGTCAATGGCCTCAGGCTGGGCAATCCGCTCAACCCCGAGACCACCATCGGCCCCATGGCCAATATCCGCTTCGCCCGCAGGGTGCGCGAGCATGTTGCCGAGGCCGTGGCCCAGGGCGCCATCGCCCACATCCCCACCATGCCCGAAGATGATGGCGGCGCCTATGTCACCCCGCAAATCCTCACCAACGTCACCCACGCCATGAAAGTGATGCGCGAGGAAACCTTCGGCCCCGTGGTCGGCATCATGAAGGTCAAGGATGACGAGGAAGCCATCGCGTTAATGAATGACAGCGATTTCGGCCTCACCGCCTCGCTCTGGACCGAAGACACCAAAGCCGCCGAGGCCATCGGCGCCCGGCTCGAAACCGGCACGGTCTTTCAAAACCGCTGCGACTATCTCGACCCCGCCTTGTGCTGGACCGGCTGCAAGGACACCGGCCGCGGCGCCGGCCTCTCGGTGCTGGGCTATCTGGCGCTCACCCGGCCCAAATCCTACCACCTCAAGCGCCAACTCTAAGCGCCCGGCGGCACACGCATGTTCATCTCCAGCTTCGAGATCTTCAAACCCAGCATCGGCCCCTCGTCATCGCACACCATGGGGCCGATGATCGCCGCCGCCCGCTTCCTGGCGCGCCTGCGCGAGGCGGCGGGGCAGGGGGGCAATCCGCCCGCCCGCCTCACCGTCACGCTGCATGGCTCGCTGGCCTTCACCGGCAAGGGCCATGGCACAGACCGCGCCGTGGCCCTCGGCCTGCTCGGCTTCGCCCCCGAAACCCTCGACCCCGACGAGGCCGAGGCCGCCTTGGCCCGCTTGCGCGAGACCCAAACCCTCACGCCCCCGGGCCTGCCCGCGCTCCATTTTGCGCCCGAATCAGACATCGTCTTCGATTATGGACCGCCTCTGCCCCAGCACCCCAACGGCCTGGTGTTCCAGGCGTTGTGCGCCGATGGCACGCCGGGCTTCGCGCTCACCTGCTTCTCTCCTGGCGGCGGCTTCGTGCAAACCCTGGCCGAGATCACCGCCGCCGCTTCAGGCGCGCCGCCCGAAACGCCCGGCCCCGCCTA
>JAJYAF010000035.1 GCA_021779655.1 Pseudomonadota bacterium | reverse complement strand
TGGGCGTTGGGGTGGGCGTGGCCGTTGGCGTTGGCGTTGGCGTTGGCGTTGGCGTTGGCGTCAAACTCAGATCGGCCTCGGTGAGCGTATAGCCAACGATCGCGCCAAACCCGGTGGGGACGCTCGTGCCGACCGCGGTCGCCACGCCCGCGAACGTGCCGCTCAGCGCCGTGCTGGTCAAAAACGCGCGGGACCCTGCAACATAGGTGCCTGGCGCCCAGGCAAAAGTGACGTTCCCGGCGATCTGCGCGGAGCCGTTGATCTTGAACAGATCAATGGCCGAGGGCGACACACCGACGACCAGATTGCCGCTGCTGCCCTGGAGGTAATTTCCGTAAAGCACCGGCTTGTTGCCGATGATTCCGCCATTGGTGAAATCCAGCGTGCCCTCATTGTCCAGCGTCAGGGTGCCATCGCTGAAGAATACGGGATTAACGCCGTTGCCGGCATACAACGCCGAGGTCTTGTCGATCAGGATGGTTCCCGTGCTTCACGCGCCGCCCATCGTCAGCCCGCCCGTCAGGGTCCAGCTCGAATGATCAAGGAGGCTGATATTGTTCCAGCCATTCACCTGGATGCCGGAGGATTCATCCGTGCCGCCGCTGGCGATGATGCCGCGCAAATTCAACGCCTGCGCGCCGTTGCCGCTCAATGCTTCCAATCCGGCGAGATCGGCGGCGCTGAGCCCGGTGAGGTTCGCGGTGGAGCCTTGTTGCATATTGATATCGCCGGAGAAGCTGCCGCCGGTCCAGTTGAGCACGGAATTGCCGCCATCGATCAGAGCCGCGTTGCCAAGCACCGCGCCCGATTGCAGATTGATCGTGCCATTTGCGCCGGTCTGAATTCCGCCATTCCTTCCCGCCATGCCGATGATGCCGTTATTGGTGATGGTGGCGCCGCTGCCGTACAGCTCCACCCCGCCGCTGATCACCCCTTCATTGGTCAGGCTGGCGGGCGCATTGCCGGAGGCGATCCCCACCCCGCCGCCGAGAACGGCACCGGCCTGAACATCCACGCTGGCCGGAGCGGGCTGGCTGACCCCAATGGAAATACCCCCGGTCATATTCGCCGCCGCGACAATTCTGACCATGCCGGTGCCGGCGTTGGAAACGAAAACGCCGCCATCGGTGATCGGCGCATTGACGGCAAGGTTGATATCCCCGGCTCCGGTTCCCTTCTTGGTGATCAATATGCCACTGTTGCCGTGGATGCCCTCGCCGCCCGGCGGACTCGGGGTGATGGCGGCATTGTCGGTGATCGTGATCGGGCTGTTGCCGGTGGAATAGGCCACCACGGCGGCATCGCCATAGTGGGCGCTATAGTTCGTTGTCCTGGGGGAGATGCTGCCGGTGGTGGTGATGCTGATCGCGCCATCGCCATGCTCATAGGCCGCGACGCCCTGAAAACCGCCCGAAACGCTGCCATTGGCGCCGGTCTGGTCGATGGTGATGGCGCCGCCATGGGCCTCGGCGTGGATGCCAGCGAGGGCGTTGTCATACGCCCAGGACGACACTGCGCCGGTGGTGGTGATGCTCACCGGGCCCGTGCCATAGTTCCGGGCGAAAACTCCGGCACCATAACCCGAAACATTGCCGGCCTTGATGGTGATGCCGCCGCCGCCGCTGCTGTTGTTGATGGCGAAGATGCCGTCTGCGGAATAGGCGTTCAGCGTCCGGGAACGTGACGTTGTGACATCGCCCGTGGCGGTGATGTTGATCGAGCCGGTCCCGGCATTGGTGGCGATGATGCCATCATACGCGCCGGAAACGGCGGCGGCGGAAATGGTGACGCCACCGCTGGTCGTGCTGCCGGCGAAGGCTCCAATGCCAGCCCGGTCAGTGCCGCCGCTCGCAGCGCCGGCCGCATGGATGTTTATGCCACCCGTGCCGTTATTATTTATGCTTATTCCCCCTTGGACCTCGGCGGTGGAAACGTTGATATCCGTGGTGGCGCTGCCGCTATTGGTAATGATGCCCCAGGCACCCCCGATCACCTTTCCTGTCGTGGTGATATTGATCGGCCCGCCGCCAGCGCCGCCCATGAAATAGATCTGGATACCTTCCGTATGGCCATAGACCGCGGCGGCATTGACGGTGACACCCGTACTCGCGCCGCCCACCTCGCGGTCATAAATGCCGACGCCGGTCTGCCCGGTAACGGTGCCGGTGGCGGTGATGGATACCGTGCCACCCGCGAAATGGGTGATATTGATGCCATCCCCCTGGCCGGTAATTGTGTTGCCGGAGATATTGAGGTTCGTGGCGCTCGTGCCAACGTCAATATAGGCCGAAACACCATCCCCAGCCTGGCCAGTAACATTGCCGGTGCTCGTAATGGAGATGTCGCCGGCCGTGTTGGAGCGCAGCGCGATGCCTGACCCGGCCCCGGTGATGGTGGCGCCGTAGGCATCGGCGAAGCTGCCGGTTCCGTTCAGCTGGAAGGCGTCGCCCGAGGCGGTAGTGATGCCAAACCCGGGCGCGGTGACGATATTGGTCAGACTGCCGCTGAAGTTGAGGGATTGCGTGGTATCGCCGCCGCTGGCCGGACCGCTGCACAGATACGTGCCCGGCGTTCCGGAAGGCACGCAACTACCCGCGAACGCCCGCCCATAGCTCGAAGCCAGCCCGCCCAGCGCCGAAACGGTAAGGACCAGCCCCTGGCGCAAACTCCGGCGCCGCACGCCAACGGGACCCGAAACAACAATGGCAGGCCGGCCCGGCTGGGCTGCGCCCCCGGCACACGGAATTGTTCCGGAAATGTTTCCCGTAGCCGGCATGATCCCCTCTCCCATGATGCGAGGGGTCATTTATTAGTTTAGTCTTAATACCAATCCATCCCCCGTTTGGGGGGGAAAACAAGGGTTTTCCGCGCCTTGCGAGGGCCGAGTGGCCATAGCCTGACGCGGAGTCGCGTGGTGCAGAGCAGAGGCGAAGGCGAAGACGGACAGGATCGCATTTCTGCCGTCGAACCAGGCCGGTTCGACAACACCAAGAAATACCGGAAGAGGCGCAAGCCGGAAATCCTGCGCAACGGCCGGTAATATGTTGTCTGGCTCCGCCGTTTTTGTTATTTTTCCAAAAAACGCGGAGGATCAGCCATGACTACAGAGTTCGCAATGAACCTTATCCGCCGGCAGAATCTGGGCGATGTGCTGCGGCGCGCCGCTTTTGCCGTGCCAGACAAGCCGGCAGTGATCTTCTACACGACCGAGGGCGCCAGCCGCACGATCACTTATGACCAGTTGAATTCGCAGGCCTGCTCCATGGCCCAGACCCTGCTTGCCCGGGGCATCCGCCATGGCGATCGCGTCTTGATTTTGTCGCGCAACAGCATCGAGTTTCTCATCGTAAGCTTTGCGCTGCATAAGATCGGCGCCTGGGCCGTGCCGGTGAATTTCATGCTGCCACCATCCGATATCCAGCATCTCATCCAATTCTCGGAAGCACGCTGGGTCTTTGTGGAAGACGCGCAAACAGCCAAGGTCAGCGCCATCGCCGCTGCCATTCCGGAGGTTGAAGCCTTCGTGCAGATCGGCGACGGCGCGCCGCTTCCCGCCGGCTGGCAGGAATTCAACGCGTTGCTCTCCGCCCCGGCCGAGGAGCCGGAAATCCGCATCGAAAGCGATGACGTCGCCACGCTGCTCTTTACCAGCGGCACTGAGTCCGCCCCGAAGGGGGTGATGCTGTCGCACGCGAATTATTGCGCCGCGCATCTGAGCTGGTCCTTCAATTTCCACATGGCCGAGCAGGACCGTTTCCTTATCAGCATTCCGCTCATTCATATGGCGGGCTACCTGTTCTCCACGCTCTGCCTCGCCAACCGCGCCACCATCGTGATGACGCAAGCGCCCCAGCCGGGGCAGATGATCGATCTGATGGCGCGCCACCGCGTGACCGGCACCGCCTTGCCGCCCACCCTCTACGTGGCGCTCCTCTCGCAGCCTAATTTTCGCACCAGCGACCTTACCAGCGTGACCAAGTGCCTGAGCTGGGCATCCACCATCCCCAAGGCGATGGTGGATGGCTGGCGCTCCGTTTCGCCTGATCTGCGCTTCTTCTCGGGCCAGGGAATGAGTGAATCCACCGCCGCGATCCTCACCGGCGGCTTCTTCGGCGATTGGAGCGATCTGCCCAATGGCGACGGCCGCTGGGTGGGCCGCGCCTGCTCCTTCGGCGTGGATGTGCGGCTGGTGGACGACGAAGGCAGGGATGTCCCCTTGGGCGAGCCGGGTGAACAGATCGCGCGGGGGCCGATCATCATGAAAGGCTATTACAAGAATGAGGAGGCCAATCGCCGTGCCTTCCGGGGAGACTGGTTTCATACCGGAGACGTGCTGATCCGCGATGCCGAGGGAAATTATTTCTTTGCCGACCGGATGAAGGACATGATCAAGACGGGCGGCGAGAATGTCTACTCCCAGGAAGTGGAGAGCGTGCTCGGCACCCATCCCGAGGTGATGCAATGTGCCGTCTTCGCCGTGTCCGACCCTCATTGGGGGGAGGCGGTGGCCGCCGCCGTCATCGTCAGGCCCGGCAGCAGCACGGCGGAGGCGGAGTTGGTCGCCTTTTGCCGCGAGCGGCTGGCCGGGTTCAAGACACCGAAATACATCTTTTTCCGGGAGACCATGCCGGTGAGCGCCGCCAACAAACTGCTCAAGCGCGCGCTCAAGGCGGAATACGGAAAGATGATGGCAAGCTGAGGACCAGGCGAGGCCGCGCGCTAGCGGGGCTGCGCGACGACCACCTGCCGGCGCGCCCGCGGACGCCGGAGCATGGGCCGCGTAAGGGCGGAGAGGATTTTCGTCCAGGCCCTGTCGACCCAGACCAGCGGCAGGGCGCAAATCAGCGTGAGCGCGATGCTGATGGCGGCCGCCAGCAGCGCGCTATTGGTTTTTCCAACAACGCCAAGCGCCTGGTTGAAGCCGATGGCGCCGGCGGAGAGCATGACCGGCCCGTGCAGAAGATAGATGGGAAAGGAGAGCAGCCCAAGCCAGACCGCCCAGGTTTTCGAAAAGACACGGCGCAGGAACGGATTGCCTAGCAACAGCAGGATGAACAGCGCGGCACCCGCGTCCCAGACGAAATGGGCGCTATCCCCCCTGCCCAGCAGGGCCTTCAGCGGCGCGTGGATCAGCAGCTTCTGCTCATAGGTGAAGCTGAAAAGGTAAAGCGCGATAAAGCCGAACAACGCGGCCTGCGAATTGGAGAACTTGGGCATCCTGTTTTCGGCGAACAGCATGGCGAGCAGGACGCCCACGAGAAAGTCGCTGAGGTAGGTAACGGGATATGACGTACCGGCGGCGAACATGGCCAGAGCGATGAGAGCAAGCCGCAAGGTCCAGCTGCGGATGGCGAACAGTACGGGCGCGGCGAGGAAGATGGCAAAGCTGCAGAACAGCTCGATGCGCATGGTCCAGAGCGGGGAATCGAAATGCACGTCGCCGAAAAGGAAGGCCTTATAGAGGCCTTCCCGCAAGGCGCTGAGCCAGGAGATATCATGCCCCTCCAGCGGGGCGTTGCCATGGGTGGCGAGCCATTTGGCGCCGATGACATGGGCGGCGGCCTTGTAATTGTCGTGCGAGGCGCAAATCAGCGCCCAGGCGAACAGGCAGGCGAGGGTGGTGAGCATGGCGAGCCTTGGCCAGCGTTTGAGCGTGGCCACGAGCACGCGCCAGATGCTGCGGTCATGCGCGAAAGGCAGGCTGAGGATGAAGCCCGAAAGTACGAAAAACACGGCAACGGCCGCCCCGCCGTTGAGCAGGCCAAGGCCGAACTGGAACACGGCATCGAGCGCGCCATGGCCCCGCGGCACCGTCCCCACACCCTTTTGCGTGTAGCCGAGAACGAGATGGTACAGCACCACGACGGCGGCGGCGATGCCGCGCAGCCCCTCCAGCGGGACCAGCTTGCCGTTTTTCAATCCCGCTTCCGTCCCCGCCATCCTAAACCTTCAAACCCTTCGCGCCCGTGATCGCCGAAAACGGACCGCGTTAAGCGGCCTTGACCGTGAAGCCCGCGCCAGCGATCGCATGGGCGATCTCGGACGCATCCACGGTGCTGCCGATCACCACATGCTTGGTTACCAGGTCCGCGGAAACATGCGCCTCCGCATCCAGCCGGCGCACCGCTTCCCTGATCGACGAAACGCAAGCCTGGCGCGCCATGTCCGGCACGATGAACTGCAACGGAGTGGACTGGGCCATTCTTTCCTCCTCGAGGATCGCTTTCCGATTAACACAATATGCGTTTGGTTTGACACGGAAGCGCCGGGCTGAACGCATGGAATTTGCTCGCCCAACATAAAGCTGGGGTCTATTCAGCAAATGCTGGAGATTCTAGTGTTGGGTGGATGCCGGCCGGTTTCAAGCCACGCGCATTTGACCTTCCCATCACGGAAATCTTATTATCCCGCGCCATGGCGGCAACCGGCCTGCGCGATCCCATCGTTCCCGACACCATCACGACCGCATGAACGCGCTCGTCACCATCCACGAGGCATCGCGCCGCACCGGCGTCAACCCGAAAATGATCCGGCATTATGAGAGCATCGGGCTGATAGCCCCGCCGCAGCGCGGGGAAAACCGCTATCGCCGTTACGGGGAGCACGACCTGCAGGAACTCGCCCTCATCCGCCGCGCCCGCGATCTCGGCTTTTCGATCGGCGACATCCGGCACCTGCTCGTCCTCTGGCGCGATCGCGGCCGCAGTTCCGCCGAGGTGAAGGCGATCGCGCAGCGGCACATCGCAGCACTCGAAGAAAAGGCAGCCGCCCTGCAGGCCATGACCGAGACGCTGAAGCGCCTGGCCGCCCGATGCCCGGGCGATAACCGGCCCGATTGCCCCATCCTGAATGCTTTGGATGTCCTGCGTTGAGGGGTTTGCAGGCCGATAATGCTTGACTCAGACCGTTGCTTTCCCGAATTACGGCAGGCAAGAGAAGCGCCATTGCGCTCACCGCACGCCTGTGCGTGCGCCTCAACCCCGCGAACGGATTTGCCGTATTTGTCCCATAGCCAGCACGACGCCGCGGAACCTGCCGCGCAACCAGGGTCCACGCTCATCGACGGGGAAGCCACACCCGTAGTGATGGCTCCCGAGGAGCCAGCCACCGCGGACGGCTTCGCCGCGCTCGGCCTGTCCGAGCCGGTTTTGCGCGCGCTGCGCGACAAGGGCTATCTCCAGCCCACGCCGATCCAGGCGCAGGCCATCCCCACGGTGCTGACGGGCCGCGACGTGCTGGGCTGTGCCCAGACCGGCACCGGCAAGACCGCGAGCTTCACCCTTCCGCTGCTGGACATCCTCTCCGGCTCCCGCGCGCGCGCCCGGATGCCGCGTTCCCTGATCCTGGAGCCGACACGGGAGCTTGCCTTGCAGGTGGCGGAGAATTTTATCGCCTACGGGAAATACCTGAAGTTCAACCACGCGCTGCTCATCGGCGGCGAAAGCATGGCCGAGCAGAAAGATGTGCTCGCCCGGGGGGTGGACGTGCTGATCGCCACCCCTGGCCGGCTGATCGATCTGTTCGAGCGTGGCGGCCTGCTGCTCACCGATGTGAAGGTTCTGGTGATCGACGAGGCGGACCGGATGCTGGACATGGGCTTCATTCCGGATATCGAGCGCATTGTCTCGCTGCTGCCGCGCAACCGCCAGACCTTATTCTTCTCCGCCACCATGGCGCCGGAAATCCGCCGCCTCGCGGATGCGTTTCTGCATGAACCGAAGGAGATCACCGTGGCCCGCCCGGCGACGGTAGCCGCCACCATCGCAAGCGGCCTGGTGCTGGTGGCGCACCACGACAAGCGCGAGGCGCTGCGCCGGCTGGTCCGCTCGGAAGACGTGCAGAACGCGCTGATCTTCTGCAACCGCAAGCGGGACGTGGATATTCTGCTGAAATCGCTGCTCAAGCACGGCTTCAGCGCTGGCGCGCTGCATGGGGATCTGCCCCAGCCGGTCCGCTTCGCGACACTGGAGAAATTCAAGGCCGGCCAGTTGCAGTTACTGGTTTGCTCCGATGTCGCGGCGCGCGGCATCGATATCGGCGGCCTCAGCCACGTGTTCAATTTCGACGTGCCGCACCATGCCGAGGACTATGTTCACCGCATCGGCCGCACCGGCCGCGCCGGACGCGAGGGCAAGGCCTTCACCATCGCCGCGCCGGAAGACCGCCTGGCTGTCGAGGCGATCGAAAAGCTCACGGGCACGCCGATTCTCCGTATCGCGCTTCCCGGACTGGACGCGGTGGAATGGGCGGAGCCTGAACTGAAGCGCGGACGGCGCGGCCAGGGCACAGCCAGACCCGCCGCGAAGCGCGCGGAACCCCGGCCGCGCCGGCCCGCGCCCGCGCCGGACAGCGGCGAGGAAAAGCGCGAGGAACAGCCACGCACCGCAACCCGGCGCGAACGCCCCACCGGGCGCTTGACCGAACCGCGAGCCGATCGTCAAGCCGGCCGCCGAGCCGATCGCCGGGCCGGCCATGGGACCGATCACGGGACCGATCATGGGACCGATCATGGGACCGATCATGGGGCAGATGGCGGACCCAACGTCGTGGGCTTCGGCAAGGAAATTCCCGCATTCATGCTCCTCCGCAAACGCAACACGCCTACCCGGAACGATAAGACGCCGGACGACAAGGTGGCGGAAAACCCCGATACGCAAAACCAGAAGGACGAAATCGCCGCATGAGCAGCACGACCACCGATCGATTGAAGGGAAAATTCACCGGCTTTCAATGGGATGACGCGCTGCACCTGAATGCCCAACTCAGCGAGGAAGAGCGCGCGATCCGCGACGCCGCGCGGCAGTACGCGCAGGAGAAGTTGCAGCCCCGGGTGCTCGCGGCTTTTCGCAATGAAAGCTACGACCGTGGGATTTTGCGGGAGATGGGTGAGCTTGGCTTCCTCGGCGCGACGCTCGATAGCCATGGCTGCGCCGATATTTCCTATGTCGGCTATGGGCTGATCTCGCGTGAGATCGAACGCGTGGATAGCGGCTACCGCAGCGCCTTCTCCGTGCAGTCCTCGCTGGTGATGTATCCCATCTGGGCGTTCGGATCGGAAGTCCAGAAAAACCGGTTCCTGCCGAAGCTGCGCACCGGCGACTTCGTCGGCGCTTTCGGCCTGACCGAACCCGATGCCGGCTCCGACCCCGCCACCATGCGCACCCGCGCCAAATCGGTGAACGGCGGCTTTCTGCTGAACGGCACCAAAACCTGGATCACCAACGCGCCGATTGCCGATGTGCTGGTGGTCTGGGCGAAGGACGATGCCGGTGAGATTTGCGGCTTCCTCCTGGAGCGCGGCATGCCGGGCCTGTCCACGCCGAAAATAGAGGGCAAGTTCTCGCTCCGTGCCTCCATTACCGGCATGATCATGATGCAGGACGTTTTCGTGCCGGCGGAAAATCAGCTGCCGAAAGTGCGCGGTCTCAAGGGGCCGTTCTCCTGCCTCAACAACGCGCGCTACGGCATCGCCTGGGGCGCGCTGGGGGCGGCGGAGTTCTGCCTCGCCGCTTCGCGCGCCTACGCGCTGGAACGGCGGCTGTTCGGCCGGCCGCTCGCCAATACGCAGCTTGTGCAGAAAAAGCTTGCCGACATGCTCACGGAAATCACGCTCGGCCTGCAAACCGTGCTGCAACTTGGGCGGCTGATGGATAAGGGCGAGGCCGCACTGGAGATGATTTCGCTTTGCAAGCGCAATTCCTGTGGCAAGGCGCTGGAGATCGCGCGCGCCGCGCGCGACATCCACGGCGGCAACGGCATCACCGATGAATACCATGTGATCCGCCATATGTTGAATCTGGAAACGGTGAATACCTATGAGGGCACGCACGACGTGCATGCGCTCATCCTGGGTCGCGGCATCACCGGCCTGTCGGCATTCTAGCCGCCCGGCAGCCGTTCGCGCCCTGCCGGGCCTATGGCGCACTGCGTGCATTTCGGGATCTGCGGCGGCTGCGCCGTGGACGACCCCCACGTCATAGACAAACGGGCGTTGCTTACCAGCGCCTTGCGCCGCGCCGGCTATGAAAATCCGGCCATCGCGCCGCTCGTGGAAATTCCGCCCCATGCGCGCCGGCGCGCCGATTTCGCGGCGAGGCGCGGGATGGGCGGCATTTGCCTTGGCCTGCACCAGGCGCGCGGGGCCGAGGTTGTGGACATGCACGAATGCCTCCTGCTCGACCCGCGCATTCTCGCGCTGCTGCCCGCCTTGCGGGAATTGCTGCGCGGCGTTCAGGGCTTCCGCCGCGCCGCTTCGGTTATCATCAACCAGGTGGATAACGGCGTTGATCTGCTGCTTCGCACCGATGCCGCGCTCAACCTCGCAGACCGGCGAAAGCTCATCGCCTTCGCGCAGGCGCACAACCTGCCGCGCATCAGCATCGCCGAGGAAAACGCGCTGCCCGAGCCAGTTATCATCCGCAGCCCGCCGGTCCTCACCCTTTCCGGTATTCCGGTGGTTCCACCGCCCGGCGCGTTTCTTCAGCCCAGCCGGGCGGGCGAAGCCGCGATCATCGCCGCCGTGCTGGCCGCCCTGCCGGAGAAGCCGGAAAAGACGCCGATTATCGAGCTTTATGCCGGCATCGGCACGCTTACTTTCGCGCTGGCCCGGCGGGGTCGGGTGGAAGCCTATGAGGGCAATGCCCTCGCCGTGGCAGCACAGGAGCAGGCGCTGCGCCGGCACAATCTGGACGGCCGCATCCGTCTCAACCGGCGCGATCTGGCCCGCCGCCCGCTACAACCGGCCGAGTTGAAAGGCCGCCCGGCTTTGGTGCTCAACCCGCCTTACGCCGGAGCCGCAGCACAGATGAGGGTTCTCGCCGCCGCGGGAATTCCGCGCGTGATCTATATCAGTTGCAACCCGCACGCGCTCGCGGCCGATGCCGCGCCGCTGCGCGCCACCGGCTACCGGCTCCTCTCCGCCACGCCGGTCGATCAGTTCCCGTATTCCGAAAACCTCGAAGCCATCACCGTATTCGCGCTGTAGGCCGCGCCTTGCGCTATGCATGATCCGCGTATGTGCCCCGCAGCCTTCCACCATTCGTCTTGTTCTAGATCAAGGAGGAGCGCCGCCGCCGCCTCTAACGGGTGAATATTCGCCAAATAGCGGAGGCTTTAATCAATGAAACGGCTTATCTTGACCATCGGCGCCGGCGGCCTGCTTGCCGGCACGGCACTCACCCCAGCGCTGGCGCAAAGCGCGCCCGGCTATGTCGATCCCAGCCATTACGACTTCATCAATGGTCCGACCGGCTACCAGGCGGGTAACGTCCTAGTCCATCTAAGCATCCTGGGCGTGATGCCCGAAGATTTGTCCAGCCATGTGAATGTCTATAACGGCCCGGGCACCGGGGCGCATGTCCATGTGAGTGACGGCGTGTCACCTGAACTGGATGCGTCTTATTTCCTCACGCGGAACCTCTCCTTGCAATTGATCGCGGCCACCACGCGCCACACGGTTTCCGTCAAGGGCGGCGCCCTGGGAGCAGGCACGACACTCGGCTCCGCCTGGGTGTTGCCTCCAACGCTGACTGCGCAATGGCATTTCCCCCAGATCGGCATCATCCGGCCGTATGTGGGCGTTGGTATTACCGTGGCTTTTTTCTACGGCATGAAGCCCACGGGTAATGACGCGCTGGGCTTGCGCACGTCCGTCGGCC
>JAJYAF010000507.1 GCA_021779655.1 Pseudomonadota bacterium | reverse complement strand
CCGCCGGGGTGCGCAAGGTGATCTCGATCACCGGCAGGCCGCCTTGCACCAGCGCGCGCGCCAGCGGCACGGCCTGCGCGGCATCGTCCAGGGTGACCACTGGAATCACCGGCGCGGCGCGCAGCACCGGCTCCAGGCCCGCCTGCGGGTTCATGCCGCGAGCCCGGCGAAAATGGTGGCACCCGTATCGGCGGTTCCCACATTCTTGCGGAAGGGAGCGAAAAGTTCCCGTCCAAGACCGTAACGGTACGGCGCGAGATCGGCCACCGCCGGCTCCCGCGCCATGAATTCCTCCGCCGGCACCAATACTTCGAGCCGCCCGGTCTTGCCGTCCACGCGGATCATGTCGCCGTCCCTGATCTTCGCGATGGCGCCGCCATCGGCCGCCTCCGGCGTGACATGCAGCGCCGAGGGCACCTTGCCGGACGCGCCGGAAAGCCGGCCATCGGTCACCAGCGCCACCTTGTAGCCGCGATCCTGCAACACGCCCAAAGGCGGCATCAGCCGGTGCAACTCCGGCATGCCGTTCGCCTTTGGCCCCTGGAAGCGCACCACCACCACCACGTCACGGTTCAGGGCGCCGGCGTTGAAGGCCGCGTGCACCTCCTCCTGATCCCCGAACACCTTGGCCGGAGCCTCGATCACATGCCGCTCCGGGGCCACGGCGGAGGTTTTGATCACCGCGCGGCCAAGCACACCATCCAGCACGCGCAGCCCGCCGGTGAGCTGAAAGGGGTTTTTCATCCCGCGCAGCACGCTCTCATCCCCGCTTACCTCCGGCGCCGGAACCCAGCGCAGATTGCCTTCCGCGTCCAGTTTCGGCTCGGTCGCGTAGGCGCTCAGTCCCCGGCCGAATACGGTTTGCGCATCGGCGTGCAAAAGCCCGCCTTCCAGCAACTCGCGAATGACAAAGCCGGGGCCGCCGGCGGCCTGGAAATAATTCACGTCCGCCTTGCCGTTGGGATAGACATGGGCAAGCAGCGGCGTTGCTTCCGCGAGTTCGGAGAAATCGTCCCAGGTGAGCACGATGCCCGCCGCCGCCGCCATCACGATCAGATGCAGCGTATGGTTGGTGGAACCGCCGGTCGCATGCAGCGCCACGATCGCGTTGACGAAGGAGCGCTCATCCAGCATCCGCCCGAGCGGCGTGAACGCATTCCCGGCGTTGGTTATCGCGATCGCCCGTTTCGCCGCCGCCCGGGTCAGCGCGTCTCTCAGCGGGGTGTGGGGATTGATGAAGGCGGCACCGGGTATATGAACACCCATTACCTCCATCAGCATCTGGTTGGTGTTGGCGGTGCCGTAAAACGTGCAGGTGCCGGGGCTGTGATAGGATTTCGCTTCCGCCTCCAGCAGTTCCTGCCGGCTCACCTTCCCTTCCGCGTAGAGCTGGCGGACCCGGTTCTTCTCCGAATTCGGCAGCCCGGAGGGCATCGGTCCGCCGGGTATGAACACGCCGGGAAGGTGCCCGAAGGCAAGCGCGCCGATCAGCAGGCCGGGCACGATCTTGTCGCAAATCCCAAGGTACACCGCCGCATCGAAAGTCGCGTGCGAAAGGGCTACCGCGGTGCCCAGCGCGATCACGTCGCGGGAGAACAGGGAGAGTTCCATTCCCTTCTGGCCCTGCGTGATCCCGTCGCACATCGCCGGCACGCCGCCCGCCACCTGCGCCACCCCGCCGGCCTCGCGCGCAGCGGCGCGGATCAGTTCCGGGAAATGTTCATAGGGCTGATGCGCCGAGAGCATGTCGTTATAGGCGGTGACGATACCCAGGCTGGCGCCATCGCCATCCCTTAGCACCGCCTTTTCGCCCGGCCCGCACGCGGCGAAGCCATGCGCGCGGTTCGCGCAGCCGAGCAGGCGCCGGTGCGGCTGTGGTTCCATCGCCGCGTCCAGCCGCTTGAGATAACTGCTCCGGCTGGCGTTGCTGCGCCTTTCGATACGCTCGGTCACTTCCTTGACGCGCGGGTTCAGCATCGGCGTTCTCCTCGATCTGCAAGGGTCTTATACCAGCCCGCGTTTTCGCGGATTGGCGGGCTGGTATTATGTAGGCGGGCCACGGCCGGTCGGTAAGGCGCTATTCGCCGGCACGCCGGCGCGCTCCGCTACCGGCCGTTGCCGGCTGCACCGGTGTCTTGGCGAAAACCCCGGCGCCGCCGGACGCCAGAACGGTCTCGATAACCTGCAAGATCTCGGCCGCGCTGGCGGGAAAAGGATAGACCACGCCATAACCCAGCGCCCGCACGCGCTCCGCCGGCGCGCCGATATCGGGCACCAGCGGGACAAAACCATGGCTCAGCGCTTCCGAAAGCGTGTACGACCATGTCTCCGGCCATTCGTGCAGAAACAGGGCGAAGCATCCGCGCGCCTCCTCGGCCAGGGCGGCCAGCATTTGCGGCTCATAACGGCCGGTGATGATCACATTGCCGAGCGGCAGCAATTCCTCGTCGATATTGGTATAGCCGATCACGCGGAACAGCAAAGCGGGATGCGTGAGGCGCGCCCGCTTGGCGATTTCCAGCAATTTTCCGGACCCTTTATGCGGGCCGAGCGCGCCGAACAACACGATTTCCTGCGCATCCGCGGCCGCGCGCACGGGTGGCTCCAGGGATTGAAGGCGTCTGGCCGCCTGTCCGGGCGGAGGGATATCGGTTTCAGGGTGCGGCACGACCCGTAGCGCCAGGCGCGGCAGCCCGCGCCGCACTATGGCCGCCGCGCTTTGAGAGGGCGCGATGACCTCCCCGAAGCCGGAAAGCAGGTTTCCG
>JAJYAF010000506.1 GCA_021779655.1 Pseudomonadota bacterium | reverse complement strand
GGCGATTACGGAAGCCGGGTTTGCGCCAGGGCCGGTATTTCCGTCCTTTCCGCCCGACGAACTGATGCAGCGCTACGGCAGCCTGCCACTGATCTATCAGCCGGGCGAGCGCTGGCTCTATAACAGCGGAACGGAGATTCTTGGCGTCCTGATTGCGCGGGTGGCCGGCATGACGTTCGGGGAATTCCTGCGCGATCGCATCTTTGCACCGTTGGGAATGAAAGATACCGCGTTCTACGTGCCCTCTGACAAGCACCATCGGTTTGCGACCGCCTATGCCCGCGATCCAGCGACGCAAAAGCTGAAGGTCTTCGACCCTCCGGTAACAGGCAGATTCTCAAGCCCGCCGGTCTTTGAAAATGGCAGCGCGGGGCTGGTCTCGACCGCGGACGATTTCAATGCCTTCGCGCAGATGTTGCTGAACGGCGGCCAACTGGGAGGCGACCGCATCCTGTCGCCGGCGTCGGTTGAGTTGATGACGACCGACCAAATATCGTCCGAGAACAAGCAGGAATCCCAATTGTTCCTGGGCGACGTCAGAAGCTGGGGTTTCGGAATGTCCGTCTTCAAGAAGAGCGGCGATCCCGATCCCGATGCCGCGCCGGGCCGGTTCGGCTGGGACGGCGGCTATGGAACCTCCTGGTATTCCGACCCGGGCAAGCAACTTACCGGCATTCTGCTGACTCAGCGGATGATGGATTCGCCGCAGCCGCCGCGCGTGTTTTCGGATTTCTGGACCTCGGTCTATCAAGCCGTCAACGATTGAGCGTAGCCTCTTATCTCCCTTCGCGCAGCGAAGCGCGAGGGCAATTACCTCGAAATAATTCCAAAGGGCATGTCGGCGCCGCAATACCCCGTTCGTCCTCTGTGAGAGCGCCGGCTCGTCCGGGGCCCGTCAACGGAACAAGGAACGGAGAGCCGCGAATGCGATTCATGCTGCTGATGATCCCGAAGGGTTACGAAACCGCCGCGCCGGGCGCGATGCCGCCCGCGGAGGCGGTCGCCGCGATGATGAAGTACAACGAGGCGCTGAAGGATGCCGGCGTGCTGATCACGCTGGACGGGCTGCACCCGCCCTCGATGGGTGCACGCGTTTCGTTCGCCGGCGGCAAGCCGGTGGTGACCGACGGGCCCTTTGCCGAATCGAAGGAAGTGCTGGGCGGTTACTGGATGATCGACGTGAAGTCGCGGGAGGAGGCGATCGCCTGGGCCAGGCGCTGCCCGCCCTCCGACAACGAGATCATCGAAATCCGCCAGGTGCAGGAAATGGCGGACTTTCCCGCCGACGTCCAGCAGGCCGCGGCCGGGTTTGCCGAACTGCAACAAGGCGCGGCCGCGCGCTAACTCAAAAATTTTGTTCCAGTCCACGAACTGCAAGTGTGAGGAAATCCGATGAGCACGAATGACACGTTTCTGGCTGTCTTCCTTGGCGGTAAAACCAGCGCGAAAATCGCTGCGTGGAACGCAATTCCGGAAGGGGAACGCAACGCCAAGCAACAACTGGGTATCGCCGCTTGGAAGGCATGGGCCGAGAAACACCACGCCGCAATCGTCGAGATGGGCGGACCGCTCGGCAAGACCAAGAAAGTCGATTCGCAAGGCGTTGCCGATATCACCAACCTGTTAAGTGCGTTTACGGTCGTCCGCGCCGCTTCGCACGAGGCCGCGGCGAAGATGTTCGAGGGTCATCCGCATTTTTCGATCTTTCCGGGCGAGGCCATCGAGATCATGCCGGTTCTTCCGATACCGGGCGGCTAAAGCGCCGGTTCGTCTCCCGGCCCCGCTTTGGCAGTAAAACCCCTGGTGCCGCTTTTCGATTTGAAGTCCGTGGGCCGGGTTCGCTGCTTGCGGCGTACGGACTTCTAATCGGCGCCTGCTTCATGTAAAAGCCCTTCACATGAGCTGGCGCAAGGAACAGGGCCGCGCCGAGCGCGGCTATCATCACGGCAATCTGAAAGAGGCGCTGCTGCAGGCAGCCCTCGGCCTGATTGCGGAAAAAGGCGCGGCCGGCTTCACCTTTGCCGACGCCGCGCGCATGGCAGGCGTCAGCCCGGCGGCGCCATACCGGCATTTTCGCGACCGCGACGAGTTGCTTTCGAGCATCGCGCAGCGCGGCTTCGAGCAATTCGAATCGGCATTGTCGCAAGCCTGGGACGATGGCCGTCCGGACACCGTCACGGCGTTCGAGCGGGTCGGCAAGGCTTATCTCGCATTCGCCCGCGCGGAGCCGGCGTTCTATTCGGCGATGTTCGAATCCGGGCTTCCCGTCGATGTTAATCCCACCTTGCTGGCGGCGAGCGAGCGCGCTTTCGCCGTGATCAGGGCGGCCGCGGAGCGGCTCGCCGCGTTGGCGCCACCCGGTACGCCGCGGCCGCCGGCGCTGATGATGGCCTTGCATATCTGGTCGATGTCGCACGGCGTGGCATCGCTGTTCGCGCGTGGCGACGCGGCTCGCCGCAAGCTGCCGATGTCGGCGGAGGATCTATTGGAAGCCGAAGTGCTGATTTATCTGCGCGGGCTCGGCTTCCCGACCGACCGCAGATCGTCGGGCGAGGCCCCGGCGGAAAAAAAGCCGGCTGGTCCCCCATCCGGTCAGCCATCAGGTCCTTGGGGCACCCCAAAATAAATCGGCGGCAGCGGCCGGCGCCCGGCTTGACAAAAATCCGGGATGGTTTAGGTATGTAAATGTTATTTACATTCACAACGGCGTGATGCCGTCATGGAGAGGGAAATGGCCTACACCGCAGATGTCAATCGATGGCGCGGTC
>JAJYAF010000505.1 GCA_021779655.1 Pseudomonadota bacterium | reverse complement strand
TTAGCTTATCTTAAGGCCAGCTTATCCTGATACGGAGCTGTCTCTCAGGGCTCCCTCCTACCAACCGAATGCAAGGAAAAAGGAAGTCAATCATGGATGATATCGTCATCGTTTCCGCCGCGCGGACGCCGGTGGGCAGTTTCAACGGCGCTTTCGCGACCCTGCCGGCGCACAAGCTTGGCATCGTGGCGCTGAAAGCGGCGATGGAACGGGCGGGACTGGGCACGGAAGACGTGGACGAGGTCATCATGGGCCAAATCCTCACCGCCGGCCAGGGGCAGAATCCGGCGCGCCAGGCCGCCATCGGCGCCGGACTGCCGGACAGCAAAACCGCCTTCGGGATTAACCAGCTCTGCGGCTCGGGCCTGCGCGCGGTGGCGCTGGCGGCGCAGCAGGTGCGCACCGGCGAAAGCGCGATTGTTGTTGCCGGCGGCCAGGAGAGCATGAGCCAGGCGCCGCATGCCGCCTATCTGCGCGCGGGGGTCAAGATGGGCGGCGCCGAGTTTCTCGACACCATGCTGAAGGATGGGCTGTGGGATGCCTTTCATGGCTACCATATGGGCGTGACTGCGGAGAACGTTGCCAAGGAATACCAGATCACCCGGCAGCAGCAGGACGAATTCGCCGCGACGAGCCAGCAGCGCGCCTCCGCCGCGCAGAAGGCCGGCCGCTTCAAGGACGAGATCGCCCCGGTTGTGGTTGCCTCCCGCAAGGGCGATGTGACGGTTGCCGACGATGAATATATCCGCCACGACGCTTCGCTGGAGACGATGACGAAGCTCAAGCCGGCTTTCCAGAAGGATGGCACGGTGACGGCCGGCAACGCGTCCGGGATCAATGATGGCGCGGCGGCGCTGGTGGTGATGTCTGGCGCCGAGGCGCAAAAGCGCGGCCTTACGCCGCTGGCCCGCATTGCCAGCTTCGCGACCGCGGGTGTCGATCCGGCGCTGATGGGCACGGGACCGATCCCGGCGACCCGCAAGGCGCTGGCGCGGGCCGGCTGGAAGATCGAGGATCTGGACCTGATCGAGGCGAATGAGGCCTTTGCCGCGCAAGCCTGTTCGGTGACCAAGGCGCTGGGGCTGGACCCCGAGAAGGTGAACGTGAATGGCGGGGCGATCGCGCTTGGGCATCCGATCGGCGCCTCCGGCGCCCGGGTGCTGACCACGCTGCTTTACGAAATGAAGCGCCGTAATTCGAAGAAGGGGCTGGCGACGCTTTGCGTGGGCGGCGGGATGGGCGTTGCCATGTGCGTGGAGCACTGACGGGGGTGGGCGGCGGGTTGCCATGACCTGTTGATCTTGGCGCGCCGCCGCCCCTCCAAGCGGCGGGTTTTCAGGGTGGTGTTTCGTGCGGCGCGAGAGACCGGCTTTCCACGTTCGCCGTTTGCCCTTAAGCGTATGCCGCTAGCACAGATCGAGGGAAGCGGATAATGGCGGTGAAGAAAGTGGTTCCGGACGCGAAGACGGCGCTGACCGGCTTGCTCCGGGACGGCATGACCATCATGGCCGGCGGTTTTGGCCTTTGCGGCATTCCGGCGTCGCTGATCGCGGCGATTCGGGATGCCGGCGTTGGCGGCCTGACGATCATTTCAAACAATGCCGGGATCGATAATGCGGGGCTTGGCATCCTCCTTCAGACCCGGCAGGTGAAAAAAATGATCGCCTCCTATGTGGGAGAGAACAAGATTTTCGCCGACCAGTATCTCAAGGGCGAATTGGAGATCGAGTTCAATCCGCAAGGCACCCTGGCCGAGCGCATCCGCGCCGGCGGCGCCGGGATTCCGGCCTTCTTCACCGCGACCGGCTATGGCACCGAGGTTGCCGAAGGCAAGGAGACCCGGGAGTTCGAGGGGCGGCACTACGTGATGGAGCGCGGGCTGTTCGCCGATCTTGCGATCATCCACGCCTGGAAGGGCGATACCGAGGGCAATCTCGTCTATCGCAAGACCGCGCGCAACTTCAACCCGGTGATGGCAACGGCCGCGAAGGTAACGGTGGCGGAAGTGGCAAACCTGGTGGAGCCCGGAGGGATCGACCCGGACGATGTGCACACGCCGGGTATTTTCGTGCACAAGATCGTCAAGCTCGATAAGGTCGAAAAGCAGATCGAACACCGCACCGTCCGCAAGCGGGAGGCCGCATAACATGCCCTGGTCACGCGATGAAATGGCGGCAAAGGCCGCGCTGGATCTCAAAGACGGCTTCTATGTCAATCTCGGGATCGGGATTCCGACGCTGGTTGCGAACCATCTGCCGCAGGGGGTTTCGATTCAACTGCAATCGGAGAACGGGATGCTGGGCGTGGGGCCGTTTCCCTACGAGGGCGAGGAAGACCCGGATCTGATCAATGCCGGCAAGCAGACCATAACCGAGCTGCCCACCACCAGTTATTTCTCCTCGGCCGACAGTTTCGCGATGATCCGGGGCGGACATATCAACATCTCCATCCTGGGCGCGATGCAGGTAAGCGAGGAAGGCGATCTCGCGAACTGGTCGATCCCGGGCAAAATGATCAAAGGCATGGGCGGTGCGATGGACCTGGTGGCCGGCGTGCCGAAAGTGCTGGTGCTGATGGAGCACACCGCCAAGGGCGAGCCGAAGCTTTTGAAAAAATGCAAACTGCCGTTGACCGGCAGGGGCGTGGTGAGCAAGGTCATCACGGATCTTGCGGTCTTCGAGGTGGACAAGAACGCCAAGCCCTCGCTGATTCTGGTGGATCACGCGCCGGATGTGAGCATCGCCGATATCCGCAGCCAGACGGAGGCGGAA
>JAJYAF010000504.1 GCA_021779655.1 Pseudomonadota bacterium | reverse complement strand
TAATCGGGGATTCGGCAGCAATCCCATAACAGGCGCAGCGCCGCCGGCCCCTTGGCCAGGGCGCGAATTTCGGCATCCTGGCCAAGCGCGCCAAGGGTCAGAATGTCCGTTGCCTCGTTGCCCCGCGCGAGGCCGGGCACCGGCGGCGGGGCGGTCAGGCTTTGCAGCAGCGGTTCGATACCGGCGAAATCGAGCGCGGCGTTGCGCCAAAAAAGCTGGCGCAGCGGCTCGAAGCTGTGGGATTCAACGGCTTGCGCCAAACTGTCCTCAAGCGGCGGGCAGGTGGCCGTTACCCCGAACGTGCCGTTGCGCATGCCCCGCCCGGCGCGCCCGGCGATCTGCCCCACCTCCGGCGCGGCAAGCGGACGGGGGCGATGCCCGTCGAACTTCGTAAGCCCGGCGAAGGCCACATGGTCGACATCCATGTTCAGCCCCATGCCGATCGCGTCCGTCGCCACCAGGAAATCCACTTCCTTCGCCTTGTTGAGCGCGACCTGGGCATTGCGGGTGCGCGGCGAAAGCCGGCCCATCACCAGCGCGCAGCCGCCTCGCCGCCGACGCACGGCCTCGGCGATGGCGTAAACCTCCGCCCCGGAAAAGGCCACGATGGCCGAGCGCGGCGGCAGCCGGGAGAGCTTGGCCGCCCCGGCATGGCTCAGCTCGGAAAGCCGTGGCCGGGTCTCGATCTCCACCTCCGGCACCAGCCGCTTCAACAGGCGGCGGATGGTTTCGGCGCCCAGAAACATCGTCTCCACCAGGCCGCGGGCGTGCAGCAGCCGGTCGGTGAAAATATGGCCGCGATCAGGATCGGCGCAGAGCTGGATCTCGTCCACGGCGACGAATTCCACCGCCCGATCCAGCGGCATCGCCTCCACCGTGCACGAAAAATACCGCGCTCCGGGCGGGACGATCTTCTCCTCCCCGGTGATCAGCGCAACCGCGCGCACCCCTTTGCGGGCCGCCATCCGGTCATAATTCTCGCGCGCCAGCAGCCGCAGCGGAAAGCCGATGATACCCGAGGAATGGCCAAGCAGCCGCTCGATCGCGAGATGCGTCTTGCCGGTATTGGTGGGACCGAGAACCGCCTTCACCCGAGCGGAGAATCCGGACATGCGTTTATTCTTGGGTGGAATGGCCGGCATTGCAAGCCGGATTCTTGAACCGCCCGCCGGCATCGCCTAATTCTGCGCCGGCAATAATGGGACGTGTGAAATGAGCGAAACGAACACCTCGCCTCCGGCTGAGGAAACCCGCAATTTTGGCACGGAGGTCGGCCGGCTGCTGGACCTCGTGGTCCACTCGCTCTACTCCGACCGGGAAATTTTCCTGCGCGAACTGGTGGCCAACGCCGCCGATGCGATCGACCGCCGCCGTTTCCTCGCCCTTTCGGACGAAAGCCTGGCCCTGCCTGAAAATCCGGCCATCCGCATCAGCGCGAACAAGCCGGAACGCACGATCACGATCACCGATTGCGGCACCGGGATGAGCAAGGAGGAGCTTGCCGAGAATCTCGGGACCATCGCCCGCTCCGGAACCTCGGCCTTCACCGCGAGCCTTGCCGAAACCAGGCCGGAAGAACGGATCAGCCTGATCGGCCAATTCGGCGTCGGCTTCTATTCCGCCTTCATGGTGGCCGACGAAGTGTCGGTCATCTCGCGCAAAACCGGCGAGAGCGAGGCCTGGGAGTGGCGCTCGGCGGGGCGCGGCGTGTTCACCCTGCGGCCGGCTGAGCGCGAGGCGGCGGGAACGACCGTGATTTTGCACCTCAAGCAGGATGCCGATGAGTTCCTGGAGCCGCTGCGGCTGGAGGCCATCGTGCGCAAATGGGCGGATCACGTCGCCATTCCCATCGAGCTGGAGAAGGATGGCAAGTACAGCGCGATCTCCCAGGGAGCCGCGCTCTGGCGCAAGCCGCGCGCGGAAATCACCGCGCGGGAATACACCGAGTTCTACCGCCATCTCGGCCATATGTTCGATGAGCCATGGGCCACCATCCATTGGCGCGCCGAAGGCACGCTGGAGTTTACCGCGCTGCTGTTCATTCCTTCCACGAAACCATTCATGCCGGTGGAGGAAGCGCGGCACAGCAAGGTGCGGCTGCATGTCAAGCGGATGTTCATTACCGATGAAGCGAAGCTGCTGCCCGATTGGCTTAGCTTCGTGACCGGCATCGTCGATACCGAGGATTTGCCGCTGAACGTGAGCCGGGAAATGCTGCAATCCACCCCGGTTCTGGAGCGGATCAGAAAAGCCGTGCTGAACCGCGTGCTGACCGAGCTTCGCAGCCGCGCCAAGGATATCGACGACTTCAAGAAATTCCAAGAGAATTTCGGCGAAATTCTGAAGCAGGGAATTTACGAGGATGACGGCCACGCGGCGGAGATCGCGGGCTTGCTGCGCTTTGAATCCACTGCGCAACCGGCTACCACGCTCGACGAATACATCGCCCGCATGCCCGAGGGGCAGGACGCGATCTATTACCTGGCCGGCGAACCTGGCGGCCTGAAACACTCCCCGCAACTCGAAGGCTTCGCGGCCAAGGGCTATGAGGTTCTGCTGCTCCCCGACCCGATCGACGCGTTCTGGCCCTCCCGGCTTGCGACATACAAGGAGAAGAAGCTTCAAAGCGTCTCGCAGAGCAGCGGGTTGTTCACGCCGGCCGAGACGGGGACGGAGATCGCGGCGCTGTGCGCGGCACTCTCCAAGGCGCTCACCGGCAAGGTTTCCGAGGTCGTGGCGTCGGCGCGGCTCACCGGCAGCCCGGCCATGCTGGCCGCCGG
>JAJYAF010000503.1 GCA_021779655.1 Pseudomonadota bacterium | reverse complement strand
CATCCACAAGGACTTGTAGGCGAGCCCGAGGTTGTAAGCCCGGGCCACCTTATCGGTCCCGGCGAAGCCGACGTTGGGCTGGTTGACGTTCTGAACCATCAGGCCGGCCTGGAACCGGGCGATCTTCTGGTCGGCGTCGGCCCCACCGATGTCGCGACCCCCGGCGATGCGGTGAACGCCATCGTCAATGCCAGGAAATCCGGCGCGCCCGCCGTTGCCCTGCGCATCATTCGCCAGGGCCAGGCCCTGTTCGTGGGCGTGGCGCTGAACAAATCGGCCAACAACCAGGGGTAGGCCGCCATCCGTTCAGGTTCGTCCGGACTCCGGGCGAGCCTGAACCGGACTCTGGCCAGGCAATATCGAATTCCGGCGACAAGCCGCCCGCAAGGCATCGCGGGTGGCTGATTTTTGATACTCCTCTTCAATACAGCAGGAACCACAGCCAGAATATCAGCGTCTCGGCGCGGCCGGCGCGGCGGAACCCGGGGCAGCGCAGGGCCGCCATGCGGGCGCTCAACCCGCCTCGCAGACCACGGGCAATCAGCGCGAGCTGTGCGGCGGCGCGCGGGTGCAGCAAATGGCTGTACGCCTCCAACCGGCCGACATGGCGGCGCATCATGGTCATGTAGATCGAAGGTCCCCGCCGCAGCGCCGCCGCCGCGCGGCTGAAATCGCGCATGGGCGAACCCACCGCATTGCTCGAATGCTGGCGGTAGAGCACGCAGGGCTCGGGATCGTACATCACCTCCCCGCCGCAGGCCGCGACGACGATATAGCTCCACCAGTCGTGATGCGCGGCTTCCGGCGGGGGAATCGCCCGCACCAGCGCCGCCGCCGCGACGTTCATCACGATGGTGTTTCCGGTGGCGATGTTCTGCGCGAGGCTCGCCGGAAAGGAAGGCGCCGTGGCGAAACACATCGACATTGTGGGATGCGAAAAATCGTCCGCGGTTAAAATCTGCCGCGCGCAGTACAGCGCCGGCCGGCTGCCTTGGGCTTGCAGCCATTGCCTGGCGCGCGCCAGCTTGTGCGGTAGCCAGCGGTCGTCCTGGTCCGAAAAGGCAATGTAGGGCGCCTCGGGATTCTCGGCCAGCAGGCGCAGGAAGCTCTCGGTCGCGCCCAGATGCCGGCCGGAGGAAGCGGATTCCACGAAGCGCCCGGCCCCGGCGCGACGGGCGAAGGCATGCATTACGGCGCGGCTTTCATCGCGCGAGCCGTCATCGCGCCAGCACAGCCGCCAATTCGTCTCGGTCTGCGCAAGCAGGCTCTCGAGCTGGGCCGGCAGATAGCGCGCGCCGTCATAGACGGAAAGCAGGATGGTGATCGAAGCCTTATCCAAGCCCGCCGCCTGTCTGAAAGAGTCAATCAATGGGCGGGCTGGTATACGGCTCAAGCCGCCTCGTCCCGCAGCAGCCGCTCCACGATGCCGGGCAACGAGTCCCGCCAGTGCGGCAGCCGGCAGCCGAAACGCCGCGCGAGCCTGGTGCAGTCCAGCCGGGAATCCGGGGGCCGTTTCGCGGGCGTCGGCCAATCGACGGTCCCGATCGCCTCCACCGCCGGCATCGGCAGCCCGAAGCGGGCGGCGGCTTCGAAAATCGCGCAGGCAAAGCCGTGCCAGGTGGTCTCGCCGGCCGAGGTGGCGTGGTAGATGCCCCGATACGCATCCCGCCATCCGGCTTGCAGCATCGCCGCGATATCCAGCATCGCGGCCGCCAGATCCCCTGCCGCGGTCGGCGCTCCCTTCTGGTCGCTCACCACCCGCAGAAGCGCGCCCCGCCGCGCGGCATTCAGCATGGTGCGGGCGAAATTCCCCCCATGCGCGGAATAGACCCAGCTTGTGCGGAGAATCACCGCCCGCGCCGCGCTTTGCAGGATGGCAACTTCCCCCGCCCGCTTGCTCCTGCCGTAGACACCGGCGGGATCGGGCGTATCGTCCTCGGTGTAAGGCGCGCCCTTGAGGCCGTCAAAGACATAATCGGTGGAGACATGCAGCAGCGCGATATCCGCCTCGGCGCAAAGTGCCGCGAGCACGGCGGGGCCGTGATGGTTCGCCTGCTCCGCCGCCGCGACATCGCGCTCCGCCGCATCCACCGCGGTATAGGCGGCGGCGTTCAGCACCACGGCCGGCCGCGCTTGCCTCAGGCAGCTTGCCAGCGTCTCGGGCCGGGAAAACTCGAATTCCGGCCGCCCCACGGCGGTAAATTCCAGCCGCCGCCGCGCCGCCAGCCCGGCCAGGGCATGGCCAAGCTGGCCGCCCGCCCCGGTGATCAGCAGCCCGCCGCTCAAGAGCGGAACCACTCCCCGCATTCTGAAAGCCGAGGCAACATCCGGTCTTTTCCGGAAAGCAGCACGGCTTCCGCCGGCACCGGCCAGGGGATGGCAAGCCGTGGATCGTTCCATGTCACGCCGCGCTCGGCCGCCTTGTCGTAAGGCGCGGTGACCTTGTAGACAACTTCCGAATCGGGTTGCAGCGTGCAGAAGCCATGCAGGAAGCCGCGCGGCACCCAAAGCTGCGCCCCGTTCTCGGCGCTCAGCGTAACCGCCACGTGCCGGCCGAGGGAAGGCGAGCCGGGCCGCAAATCCACCGCCACGTCCCACACCGCGCCGCGCGCCACGCGTACCAGCTTGCCCTGGATGTTCGGCCCGATCTGGCAGTGCAGGCCCCGGATGGTGCCGGCCCGCACCGAAAGGCTGTGATTATCCTGGACGAAATCCTCATCGAACCCGGCTGCCGCCAGCCTGGCCTTGTTCCAGGTTTCCGAAAAAAAACCGCGTTCATC
>JAJYAF010000502.1 GCA_021779655.1 Pseudomonadota bacterium | reverse complement strand
GATTGCATCACAGAGCGATCGCCCGCCGCAATGTGCCGCCGCCGCAGCGCTTACTCTGGAGCAGCGGATGCGCGCGGTTGAGATCGGCCGCTTCAAGCCACGTGGCGACTTCGATTGGACTTGGTCCAAGCGCTACGACCGGAGCGTGGGATTGCCGGCCCTCACTCCCGGCGGCGGCGGAATCTGGCGGCAATCCTCAGCATCGGCATCAACAGCGCTGTTATGCTCATCGCGCTGCCGATCCCTTCGATGGCCCTGCGGCGAACTTCCAGCGCGTCGATTTCCACGCGGCTCGGTGCAGACCGGCTCGCGAGAACCAGTAGGACGATCGCCAGCAGAAGGTCCGCGCCGCCCAGGGTGGCAGCGGTAGCGAGATAGGAAAGGTCCAGCGCCGTTCGCAGTACATACCATGCGGCAAGGTGTGCGAACACCAGTGCGCCGGCCAGGAAGACCATCGCGACGATCGCAAACGCGGCCCGCGTCGCGATGCGGGCCGCCATGCCGCGCAGGCGAACGCCCTCGGCCTCCACGGCGATCCGGGCAAGCCGAAACGGGCGCATCGATCAGCGCATCGCGCGGCCGATGACCCAACCCACAGCGGCGGCGATGGCCAGCGCGATCAGCGGCTGTTCCTTCACCCGACCGGATACCATTTTCGCCTGGTCCTTGAACACGTCGCCAGCGGTGTGGGCGGCGCTTTCCGCTCGGCCCGCGAAGTCGGCCATTGCCGGGGAGATGCGGTCTTTCATCAGCGCCTCCACCTGGTCGCGTAGCCTCAAGATTTGGGCCTGCGCGTCGTCCAGTTTACCATGCACGTCGTCGGCGAAAGCCATTTGGTCTCTCCTTCCGAATTCAGTTCGAACCGGAACAAGATTTAGGCCGTCCGGTTGCCCGGGGACAGCCCCGCCGCCGCACGGTTGCGCGACTGAGTCTATCGAGCCGGCTGGCGTTCCAGGCTGGCGAGGGAACGCCCCTTGGTTTCGGGCAACATGAGGAGTGCTAGAATCATCAGCGTCAGGCCCGCAAAGCTGAAGGTGGCGATCGCCGCGGCCAGACCCAGGCGGGCAGCGAGGAAGCCGACGAGCGCGGGGAAGATGGCGCCGATACCGCGTCCGACATTGTAGCAGAAACCCTGCCCCACGCCGCGCACGGCAGTGGGAAACAGCTCTGTCATGAACGGTCCCATGGGCGAGAACATCATCAGGTTGATATAGCCGAGCAGGAAGCCGATCGGCAGAATCAGGGCGTTGCTGAGCGGCGCGAACAGATAAACCAGCATCAGCACCACCGACCCGATGGCGGACACCATGAACGTGGCTTTCCGCCCGATGGCGTCGGACAGATAAGCACCCGACAGGAAGCCGAAGAACGCCCCCAGGATCAGCACCATCAGATAGCTGCCGGTGCCCACGGAGGTTAGATGCCGTTCGGTTTTCAGATATAGCGGCAGGAAGGTGGTGATGGCATAGCTCGATCCTTGGGCGCCGGTCACCATCAGCGACACTCGCCATGTGACGGAGAAATGCGGCGGCTTCAGCGCGGCGAACAGATGCATCGGGCCGTGGCTCGCGGCGGTGCCGGGCTGGATATCCGGCTCTTCCACGAAACGGCGTATCCAGAATACCAGGGCGGCAGGCGCGAGGCCGATCCAGAACATGACCTTCCAGGTCAGGGCTTCGGGCAGATTAGCCGACAATAGGGTGTAAAGCAGCGCCGCGGCGCCCCAACCCACCGACCAACCAGTCTGCACCAGCCCCACCGCCCGGCCTCGATATTTATCTCGGATCACCTCGCCCATTAGCACCGCGCCGGCCGCCCATTCGCCGCCGAAGCCAAGGCCTTGAAGCGCCTTGAGCACGAAAAGCTGATTGAAGTTCTGGGCGAAGCCGCAGAGGAAGGTGAAGAACGCATACCACAGAATCGTGACCTGCAGGACGCGAACGCGGCCAAACCGGTCCGACAGAGCGCCAGCCATCCAGCCACCGAAGGAGGAGACGACCAGCGTTACAGTAGCCAATACGCCGGCCTCGGCCGTGGTGATGCCCCATAACGCGAGGAGCGACGGAATGACGAAGCTGAAAATCTGCACATCGAGTGCATCCAGCGACCAGCCGCCGAAACAGGCCGCCATGGTGCGTCGTTCCTTGGTGGTTAGATCGCTAAACCAGGACAGCATGCCGATTTCCCCCGGGATTTTATTTTTTGTCCGAGCAGTGAAGCGCGGCCCGCCGAGGGTGGCAAGCGGCTTGTTCCGCGGCGAATGACAGGTAGTTGCGGTACTTAACCGAGTGCGCATCCAGATTCGTCGTGGTGGCCGTTTTGATTCCGGATTCGATAGTTACCCTTGCTCTATTTCAGCTGCCGGCGTTGCCGATCGCCCGGGCACTTTAACAAAATGCCGCTGGCGATGGCACCATCCGGCGGCTGACCGGTTAAAGCCGTATCGCTGGAAAATGGAGAGCGTTTGCATGCCCAATCACACCTATCGCGTTATCGAACTGGCCGGCTCATCGGAGATCAGCCATGCCGATGCGGTCGAGAACGCTGTCGCACGCGCTTCGCAGACCACGCGTAACCTGCGTTGGTTCGAAATAACTCAGATGCGGGGTGAAATAGAGGACGGCGAAATCCGGCATTACCAAGTGACCATGAAGGTTGGGTTTACTCTCGAGGACTCGGATAAGGTCCCGTAAATCGCGTACGGCCGGTGGTCGGCGGGGCGAACCGTCGCCCCCCGGCGCGTCTCACCGGAAGGGCATTGCGCCCCATTACCGCAATGGAGCGAAT